>JAKSIF010000007.1 GCA_024398965.1 Fibrobacter sp.
CGAAAGTCAACAAAAAAGGGTGGCGAAGCCACCCACACATGTTGATGAAGAGCCTCAAAAATTCAGAAAATGAAGTGACTGGCGATGAAAAAGATGCTGTCTTTTATGATTCTGGCGAAGGTGATGAGCGTATTATCCGTAGTAAAGCTATGAATCACAATGTCGTAATTTCAGATGATATCAAGACTGAAGTTGCTGCTAGTACTAAGTATGCGTTTGCTGGGGAAACAGTTTCTTTGAATATTAGTGTTGCTGTTGATGCATCATCACTTCTTATAAATGGTGGTAGTGTTGCGTTGACTAATGCAGAAGATGGCTTATACACCTTTGTTATGCCTGATGGTGATGCTAATGTATCAGCTGGAACAATAGATACATATTCTGTCAAAATACCAGAGCAAATGGAAATTGTTAGCACATCCAATCCTGCAGATGGTGACGGTAAATATATTTCGGGAACAATAGTTGAGTTTAGACTCATGTTTCCTTATACAACAACTGATGTTTCTGATGGTACAAATACGTTGGTCGCAGCAAATGGTATATATAGTGTGACTGTTGGGACATCTGATATAAATGTTACAGCAACTATAGAACATAACAGTTTAATTGATTTGTCTGAAGCTCCTAATAATTTCATTGCTGTAGATGGACTTGTATTTAGCGGTTCAACCCAATATACAGTGATGGTTGCTGATAAGGCTAATATTACTCTTTCTGGAGCAACAATCAATGGCGGAATTATCTGTGATGGCTCTGCCACAATTACGCTTGTCGGTACGAACAACGTGAGAGGCGCTATGAATATGGCTGGTATCCAGGTTGGTGGCGAAGGAACAACCCTAACTATTAGGGGAAATGGTTTTTTGAACGCATCGGGAGATAATCAATCTGCAGGGATTGGTTTAAGTCGTGCTTGGAATCCTGAAAGTGATGTTGTTGGTGGCGATATCGTCATCGAGGGCGGAACAATCACAGCCATCGGTGGTTCTGAGTGGGGCGCAGGCATCGGAACGGGTGTTATCAGGGGCGAATTGGACGAAGGTCGCGGAAAAAATGTACGAGTCGGCAACATCACGATCAAGGGCGGAGTGGTAAAGGTGATAGGCGGTGAGGATGCTGATGGCATTGGTACGGGTTATACATATTATGGTTCTAAGAATGAAATTGGTACTGTGACTATATACGACGATGTCGATGTGGTGGATGCATCAAGCATCAAGAACGGCGAAAGCATAATTTATATGCATGACAATACTGATGTGTCTGAAAGTAAAAATGATTATTTCACCATTATTGATAATGGAGAACATAAAATCATATATACAGGAAATCCTGTTTCTGATATTGAGGATCAGACATATACAGGCGAAGCAATTACTCCAAAGCTAACGGTTTCATTAGGTTCTCTTAATTTCACCGAAGGTACCGACTATGAGTATTCATATACCAACAATAAAAATGTTGGCGCCGCAACTGTAACAGTTACTTTCCGTGGTGAATATGACTGGGTAAAACCTGTAACAAAATCCTTTAATATCACGAGGGCTACGCCCACAGTTGAACCGCCGACTTCTGCTAATCCGAAGTACGCTGGTGCATGTGTCGCGCTTGTTACCGCCGGATCTACGAACTTTGGAACGATGCTTTACAGTTTAGATGATGATGATGATTACTCGGAAAATATTCCTTGTGCGGATAAAGGCGGCGATTATACGGTTTACTATAAGGTCGAGGAAAGCGATAACTGGTCTGCTGCCGCAGGGAGTGTTGAAATTCAGGTGCCGGTTCGTGTTGATGTGACCGTGGTTGGCGACGGTTCTGTAAATGGCTACGATCCCGACGAATTCTACCCTGTTGGTACAGTACTTACCCTTACCGCGGAGCCGGATGAGGATTACAGGTTTACCGGTTGGGATGATGATTTTGACGCACCTGCTGAACGCGTATGGACTGTTCTAGCGGATGCCAAGGACAATGAGTTGACCGTGAACTTCCAGCAGAAAACTGTTTGTTATGGTGCGGTTTGTGTGTACAATGATGGAATTAATGAGGTTGAAGCGACTATTGACGGTGATTCCAACATCCCCTGGTCTATTCCCGAAGAGATTCGTGTGCAAAGGGTGAACCTGAACAGAAACTTTGCTCGACAGGGATATTCCACAATCGTTCTTCCCTTTGATTTCGAGGAGATTGAGGTCGATGAAGCCGAATTCTATGAACTGGACGGAGTCTCTTTCGCAAATGACAAGTGGAACGTGTCTGTCACGCCTGTATCGGAAGTTAGACCCAATACACCGTACCTGATTCATGTTATGAAGAATAATGTTTCCTTTAGTGGAGATATAGCTCTGCGACCTATTGACGATGATGAGGATTGTTCTGTAACTAAGAATGGCTGGGAACTTTGCGGCACCTATGAATACAAGGTCTGGAAAGATGGCAATCCTGAACTTGGCAGGGTCTATGGCTTTGCTGCCGAAGAACGTGACGGAGCTCGTATCGGACAGTTTGTTAGGCTTGCCTACAACGCCTCTGCAAAGCCCTTACGCGCCTACCTGCGCTATGTGGGAAGTCCCAGGCCTGCTCCCGCATTGTTCAAGGCGGCTCCAGCCGTCGCAAGTATCGATGAACTCCCTGAATCCATGGATGTGGTCATCAGGGGCGAAGAGGGAACAACCGTCATCGGAACCATCAACACCCGCACCGGTGAGTTCCGCTCCGTAGACAATCGCTGGTTCGACCTGAACGGTCGTTACCTCGGCAACAAAAAGCCCACTATCAAGGGAACCTACTACAATAATGGAAAGAAAGTCATTGTCAAGTAAGCCGAAGTGCGGCTATGTCAAGCCGGAAATGAAAATCGTCAAGCTGAAGGCCCGCACAAGCCTGCTCCAGGGTAGCGGCTCTCAGGATCCGATTGATGATTTGCCGGGATCGTTGGATGTTATAATAATCGGAAAATAGAGGAAATAATATGCAGAAGAAAGAATACAAGACTCCGAAAATGAAGGAAATCAAGCTCAAGGCCCGTGCTAGCTTGTTGTCGGGAAGCAGCGATGGTTACCACGGAACGGTTGGCTACAACGATCTGCCTGATTCCGTAGAAAAAACTGAAGTATAAAACGAAAGTCCTTCCGAACAAAATCGGAGGGACTTTTTTGCGGATTTTCCTAAAATAATGTATATTGGTTCTTACAGAAAAAGGAGCCGGAAATGTCAAATACGGATGCTTTACATCAGTTGTTTGCGCAATGTCAAAAGATAAATTTTGACGAGTCCTATGATATCATTGCCTCGGCCCATAGTCCGGAAGAGGCTGATTTTTTCCGTATGGCTACGGATTTGATCCTTAAGCAGAAACAGAAAAAAGCCGTTGAAGAGAATCGTTTTTAATGAAACGCTATATTCTTTTTGCGGGGTGTAATGGCGTTGGAAAATCAACGCTCTATCAGACTAATGACATGTTTCGAGAGATGCCTCGCGTGAACATGGATGAAATTGTCCGTGAATTTGGTTCGTGGAAAAATGAAGCAGACGCGTTCAAGGCCGGGAAAATCGCTGTTCGAAAAATAAGTGAAAACTTCTCAAACGGACTGTCGTTCAATCAAGAAACTACACTTTGCGGATCTTCTGTTTGGAAAAATATTTTGAGAGCTCGTCAACTTGGCTACAAAATTGAAATGTACTATGTCGGCGTTCAATCAGTCGAAATCGCAAAGGAGAGAATTCGTTCAAGGGTTTCAAAAGGTGGCCACGGCATTCCCGATGCTGATGTTGAACGTCGATTTGTAGAATCTGTTGAAAACTTGAGGAAGGCTATCGAACTTTGTGATGTTGTTGAGGTTTTTGATAATACGGATTCGTTCATCCGAGTTGCTAGGTATGAACGCGGTCAGTGTGTTTTGAAATCAGAGAATGTCCCGACATGGGTTCCGTGAAGATTTTGTAAGTTGCTTCAAAAATACCAGAAATTTTTTCGTTTGCTGCAAATTTCCCTGTGCGAAAAGTCCTTCCGACCAAAATCGGAGGGACTTTTTCTTTTGTGTTCGCTCGGCATCATCACTCATGCAAACAGTTGTTTATAGAACAACCTTGCCCTCGGTCCTGTTCATCTGCCCGGACGACATCTTCGGCAAGGACAAGCCCGTTTACAGGTTCCAGAACCGCGAAGAAAGCGACCCAAATATTTTAATGGGCGACCTTTGTTATAAAAACTTTTATATCTTTAAGAAGTACCGCGAAATCAAGGACAACTCCATTCGCGAATACATGCAGTACTTCGCCACGCAGGAGCACGGATCCGCAAAGATGAAGCGCATCCACGATCTCGTGGAACAGTACCGCAAGGACCCTATTGCAAAGAAGGCTTACATGACCCTGGAACAGGAACTTAACATTCGTTACGAGAAAGGGCAGAGAGACAAGAACAAGGAACTCGCCAAGGGGTTTCGCGATGATGGAGTTCCGCTGGAAATCATTTCTAAGCGGACAGGCCTCACTCCCGAAGAAATCAAGGCGCTGTAAAAAGCGGTGTTACAGAAGGTCCTGGACCCAATTGGGTAGCCTCTCGGCGTACTGCTTGAACAACTCCCCGTCAACCATTCTGCAAATCAGTTTTGGCAACTGGTTTTCGACGGAATTGTCATAGATGTACGCTCTGTCAACCATGGAGATTGCGATAGCGGCATTCGCCAGGGACTTGTAATAGCGGGTCACAATTTTAGAGATGGGAACCTCGTGTCCGCCTGTAAGAAAACGATTTGTTACACGGAGAACATTAATTGAGGGTTTCTCTGTGCAGACAAAGAAAAATCGTATAAAAAAGCCCGCCTCTTTTGCCTTGCGGACAAATTCAAGTTTTTCGTCTGATGAAAAAACGGTCTCGAACACGAAGTTTTTCTTTTCTTCGAGACACTTATAGCGAAGTTCGGTTGAATGTTGCGCAGCTTTTAATACAGCATCGTTTGAATTCCAGTTTCCGAATATTTCTTGGGCAATGTTGTCCGGGTTAATATAGATGCTGTCTGCAGCCCATTCGTTTTCTAGCAACTGAATGGTTGTGGTTGTTTTACCAGAGCCATTCGGACCGGCGACAATGCAAAGTGTTGGCTTCTTTTCGCTCATAGCAGACCAAGGCGCAGCTTTTTCTGGGCAATATTTGAAGATACCTCTGCACGCATACGCTCCATAGCCTCTTCCGCCTTGCGAGAAGATTCACGCGCTGCTGCACCGACTTTTTCCATAATAGCTTCCAACATTTCATCGGAAGGTTCTTCCATGGATGATAGTCTGTATTTTTTCAGTTCTTCGTCTGCCATATCCATAAATATATGAAAAAAGTGACAAGCAAACAAACTCGTCGGTACCGATACTTTAAAATTCCTTGTGCAAGCCGCTTACGCTATCAATAGAGTCTGTGAAAGAACTGTGAGAAACAAGTTGTGACTTTACAAAAATCTTACGGGCAACTATATTTGTACCAAATGAATATCGTCGCGTGTGATGGACTGAAGTTTGTGGCGACCGCTGAGGGAGCCTTTGCGGGCTGTGGCCTTGTGGCGCAGGTCCGTAAGTCCATTACCTCCCCCCCCCAATGTAACTAGAAGTTTACCTACTGGCGGTCATTCCGGTTCTTCCCATACATTAAAAAAATCCCGTGCGAGTTGTTCGCCATGGGCTTTCTTGCGTTGTGCGCATTTTTGCGCCCGCTGTCGCGTTTTGCCGTGTCCGCTTTTTGCGGTCGCGGCTTTTTGATTTTAAGGAGAAAATAAATCATGATGCGTAATGGCATTAACTCTTATTTGACCTCGCTGGTCATGGTGCTGGCGCTGTTGTTGCCCACGGCTTTATTTGCCCAAACGGCATATCTTGACGAAAAAGGCTCTCTAAAAACACTAGAAGAATCTGCAACAGCGATTACTAGCTCTATGACAACCTGGAGTGCAGGCTGGTATGTTGTATCGGACAATGTAACAATTGATGAGCGCATCACGGTAAATGGTGATGTGCATTTGGTATTAGCTGACGGAGCGACTCTTAATGCAAATAAAGGTATTGGCGTTAGCAGTAGTGCGACATTCAATGTCTATGCGCAGTCGGAGAATGAAGCGACGATGGGCAAACTCATCGCTACAGCAGAATCGCGATACAACGCGGGTATTGGCGGCAGCAAAGGTTCAAAAGCAGGAGAAATTACCATTAATGGCGGAAATATCACTGCTATAGGTTATGATGGCGCAGGAATTGGATCTGGATATAAAGGAACGGTAGGAACAATCACCATTAATGATGGCGTGATTGATGCAAAAGACAATTATTATGGATATGGATATGGCGCAGGAATTGGAGGTGGTCGTTATGGAAGCGCTAGTGTCATAGATATAAAAGGTGGTGTTATACAAGCCAAGGGAATAGGAATGGCGACCACTAGCTACGGTAACCCCACTTGCGGAAATATCAATATCTACGATGGTGTGAAGAAGATAATTGTTACAAGTAAGGACGATGGAAAAGGACTGGCAAGTTCAAGTGCGGTCACATTCTACAGCGGTAGTAGCGCAGTCGAAGGCGATGAAAAAGATGCTGTATTCTATGATGTAGAAAAAGGCGGTGGAAGAGAAATTCGTTCTATTGCAAAGAATCACTTGGTTACGATAGCTGATGTTGCGAAAGCTAGCGTAGGCTCTGTCGCGTATGCATATGCAGGCGAATTGGTCACGTTGACTTTGGGCACTGCGGCCAATGAATCTTCTTTAACGGTAAGTGACGGAACAAACAACCTTGAACTGACAGGTGCTGGCGATGGCAAGTACACGTTTGTAATGCCTGAAGGTGATGTAACTGTAACTGCAGATGTTTTACAGACGTACTCCATCTCCCTGCCTACCGGTATGAAAATCATTGGTTCGTCAATTGCTGCTGATGGTAACGGAACGTATATGACAGGGACGAAGGTTGAGTTCAAACCGAGTTTCCCATATTCTGCATCAAATGTGTCGGATGGTGTTAATACATTGACAGCAACAGATGGTGTGTATAGTGTCGTTGTGGATGGTTCGGACATTACGATTACAGCTGACGTGCAACGTGATGAAATCATTGATTTGACTCGGGCACCAGGTGCATTCGCTGCTATCAATGGAGATGTTTTGTCGGGCTCAACTAGCTATACGGTTCATATTGCCGATGGTGCAACAATAACCCTTTCTGGTGCGATAATTAACGGCGGCATTGTCTGCGACGGTTCTGCTACGATTATTCTTGAAAGAGAAAATACTGTGAAGGGCGCAACGAATATGGCTGGTATCCAGGTTGGTGGTGAAGGAACAACCCTTACGATTAAGGGTAACGGTTCTTTGACGGCAACGGGTTATAGCCAATCAGCGGGTATTGGTTTAAGTCGTGCTTGGAATCTTGATTATGATGTTGTTGGTGGGGATGTTGTTATTGAAGGCGGAAATATCACCGCCCAGGGTGGTAGCTATGGCGCAGGTATTGGTACTGGTATATTGCAAGGTAGTGACAGGAAAGTAACTCTTGGTAATATCACCATCAAAGGAGGAACTGTAAAGGCTATTGACGGTAAAGCCCCGAATGGAGATAAAGTTGCTAACGGCATAGGAACAGGAGATGCTTATCCTGGCTGCACAAATGAAGTTGGCGAAATTACAATCTACGATGATATTGTTGTAGTTGATGCGTCAAGCATTAGTAAGGATGTTACCTATATGCATGGAGAGACTGACGTGACAGACAGTAAGGAAGAGTACTTCACTGTCAATAAAAATGATGATCGCATGGCCATTGCGCAGAAGCTCACAATTGGTGATGTAGAAGACCGAACTTATACTGGTGAAGCTTTCACACCGAAACCATCGGTATCATTAGGTTCCAGCGTCCTTACTGAAGGGCAGGATTTCGAATATTCCTATGAGAATAATGTAAATGTTGGGAATGTTGACGATAAACCCACCGTAACAGTAACCTTCAAGGGTGATTACGAAGGTTTAGGAACCGTCTCCAAGACCTTCAATATCACAAAGGGTACTCCTGAGGTGATTTCCAACCCGACTCCCAACGAAGAGGGTTATGCAGGAAAGTGCCTTGCCCTCGTCAACCCCGGCACCACGAACTTTGGCAAACTGCTCTACAGAACACTCGAAGAAGAATCGTTCTCGGAAACCATCCCCTGTGTAGATAAAACCGGCGACTATCTCGTGTACTACATGGTTGCGGAAGGTGAAAACTGGGAAAAATATGTTCCCCCAGAGCCAATTCTCGTTACTGTGGAACTTGCAAAGTTCAAGGTCACCTTCGTAGATGATGAGGGTGACGAAATCATCTCTGATGAATACGAGTATGGCACTCCGGTTGTTGATATTGCGAAACCGACGGGAAATCCAAAAAAGGCTGACGATGAAATGTATGCCTACACCTTTGCTGGCTGGAGTCCTGAAATTCAGGATGTGACTGGTGCTAAGACATATCGTCCAATCTACGGTAAAACCCGTATCGGTTTCGGCTCTGCCACTATCGCTGCGGATGGCTCTTGGGCAATTATCGACGGAAAGTCCAGTAAAAAAATTGATGCCGATCTTGATGCCGTCGAGATTACTGGAGATGTGACTCTCAATCGTGAATTTGTGGCGGAAAAGCCTTCCACCATCGTGCTGCCCTTTGGTACGCATATAGACAATGTTCCCGGATTCACCTTCTATTCGTTCAAGGGTGTTGTAAAGGAAAACGGCGTCTGGAAGAAGGTTGTCTTCGACGAAGTTGACAAAGAAGGTGATGGACACATTTATGCGAATACCCCCTACATTGTTGTTGCCAAAGAAGATGTGGGCGGCCTAATTGTGGAAAACGGTGTGGTATTTGATTTAAACAGTGTACGTCCGATGTCCAGCGAGGATGGTATTTGGCAGTTTGTGGGCACATACGATTTCAAGGTCTGGAACGAAGGTGATCGTGATATTGGCAGGTCATACGGTTTTGCTGCTGAGGAACGTGATGGTGCACGTATCGGACAGTTTGTAATGCTTGGAAGCAACGCCTACGCATATCCCATGCGCGCCTACCTGTATTATGCAGGGGGTAACTCTGGAGAATCTCGCAGTATGGCTCCCGCACTGTTCAAGGCGGCTCCAGCCGTCGCAAGTATCGATGAACTCCCTGAATCCATGGATGTGGTCATCAGGGGCGAAGAGGGAACAACCGTCATCGGAACCATCAACACCCGCACCGGTGAGTTCCGCTCCGTAGACAATCGCTGGTTCGACCTGAACGGTCGTTACCTCGGCAACAAAAAGCCCACTATCAAGGGAACCTACTACAATAATGGAAAGAAAGTCATTGTCAAGTAAGCCGAAGTGCGGCTATGTCAAGCCGGAAATGAAAATCGTCAAGCTGAAGGCCCGCACAAGCCTGCTCCAGGGTAGCGGCTCTCAGGATCCGATTGATGATTTGCCGGGATCGTTGGATGTTATAATAATCGGAAAATAGAGGAAATAATATGCAGAAGAAAGAATACAAGACTCCGAAAATGAAGGAAATCAAGCTCAAGGCCCGTGCTAGCTTGTTGTCGGGAAGCAGCAGCGATGGTTATTACCATGGAGGGATTTCCTATAACGGTATGCCTGATTCCGTTGATTGTAAGAACGTTTAAATACTTTCCGTTATTTCGGTGAACTATAAAAGCCCCTGCGAAGGGGCTTTACTCTTGTCTGTAGGGGCGTTTTTATTTATATTCAGGGAGGGAGGCTTTTTATGCCGGTATCAGAAACCTTAAATCCAGTTCAGTTGCATCTTTTAGATATGTTCAGATTTTGCAAGTCTGATTTAGAACTCCTTGAATTAAAGGATGTTCTTGCCGCGTATTATGCCCAAAAGGTGCAGGAAGAGGCCGATCGCTTGTGGGATGATGGCACTTTGGATGCCGATGCGATTGAGCGTATCGGAAAAGAACATTGGCGAACTCCGTATAAGGCCTTGTAGTGCGTCGGATTTGTCTTGATACGAATTGCCTCTTGATGGCTTTGCCATCGCGAAGTCCGTACCATAAAGTATGGACCGATTTTTTAGGTAATTCAATTGAATTATGTGTATCGACAGAGATTTTGCTTGAGTACGAGGAAATCTTGTCTGAACATGCTTCCCCTCGCATGGCACATCTTGTTGTTGAAGCTTTGACAAACCGTAAAAATTTGGTGCGTGTGGAACCGAGTTGGCATTTTGAGTTGATTAAGGTTGATCCTGATGACAACAAGTTTGTGGATTGCGCGATTTGTGGACAGGCTGAATATATCGTTTCAAATGATAGTCATTTCAAGGTTTTGAATGACATTGATTTTCCTGTGGTAGCTTTAAAAACGTTGAAAGAGTTTGTTGAAGAACTTGAAAGGGCGTAAGTCCTTTAACCTAATGATTTCTAACTTCGCTATAAAAAACGAAAGTCCTTCCGAACAAAATCGGAGGGACTTTTTTATAGGCACATGGCCATGTAGGCGGGCAGGCAAATAATTCCGTCGTCCTTGATTTCGAAGTTTTTGGGGTGTATTATGTACGCCTCTCCGATTCGCTTGCGGAACTTTTCGCGGAATCTTGTCAACGATTCGTATTTGTACCGCTTGCCCGACTTGACTTCAATGGGGAAAATCTTGAAGTTCACCTTGTTGTTGTCGGTTATGATAAAGTCGATCTCGATGTCGTTTCGGTGCTTTTCTTCGTTGTAGTGGGTGTAGAAAAATGCCTTGTGTCCGTTTGCGCGCAGCATTTGCGCTATGGCGTTCTCGTACAGCATGCCTTCGTTCAGGTTGAGCTTTCCGTTGAGAATTTGCTTGTAAAGTTCGTTTTCGGTTATGGCGTTTTCGCTAAAGGCGTGGCTTGCCAGGAGCCCGGTGTCGCCCATGTAGCATTTTATGTAGGCCCTTTCTTCGTTAAGTGTCAGGCCTACATTAGGGTCTGTGCAGTTAAAGCATTCGTTGACGATCCTTGAATTACCGAGCCAAAAGAAGGTGTCTGCATATTGAGCAAAGTAAGAGCCCGCCTGGATTTCGCTGAAGACGATGCGCTTTTCGTGCTGCGAAAGGAATGCGGGAATTTGGTCGAAGATTGCAAGTACACGGGACTGGTAACGGTCCTCGATTTTCATGATGTCGTCGCGGTACAGCTTTAGAATGTCCCGCTTTTCTTCGTCGCTCCTTTGGAAGGACCGCTTTTCAAGAAACGCAGCGACGCTTTGGGGCATGCCGCCAACGAGAATGTACTCCTTGAAGATGAGCATGGCTTTTTCGTGAAGCCCTCTTTCTAGGGGAATTTTCTTTGCAAAGCAGTTCTTGATGTATTTGACCAGCATGGATTCGCCAAGTGCGTCGCAAAATTCCTCAAAGTCCATGGGGTGCATGTCCATGGCGCGTTCTTCGGAAGGTATCGTGATGTTCTTCACGTTCTGCTGTATGGAAATGAGGGATCCCGTTTCAAGGTAGTCGTAGCGCCCGTCCTTTACGAGTTTCTTTATGGATTGCCTAGCCTTTGGAAAACGCTGTACCTCATCAAAGATAATCAGGGATTCCCTGTTGAAAAGTTCTACGCCGTATTCGGTGGAGAGCACCATGAAAAATGTGTCCAAGTCCCCCAGAAGGTTGTTGAACGCGTTGATTACTGCATTGGAGACATCGTTGAAGTCGATAAGGATGTAGGATCTGTATTCGTGCCTAGCGAACTCTTCGGCGATGGTGGATTTGCCGATACGCCTTGCGCCCTCGATGAGCAGGGCTTTTTTTCCTTGGGTGGTGTTTTTCCAGTCAAGCAGCTTGGAGTAGATTTTTCTTTTGAATGCCATAAATACCCGTATTTTTTTTGAGAGTGCGCGGGTATAAATATACTAAAAATTAAAGAGAGTGCGCGGGTATAAATGATGTATTTTTGATTAGAGTGCGCGGCAGTGCTGTAAATTTTTTATACTTTAGGGCGAAGAATTGACAAAATGTCATTTTGTCGCCCTGATGAGAATGCTATGGATTTTTCCAGATACGATAATTTTTTCCTTCTGTTGCGTATTGCGCTTGGGTGTCCGGGGGCAAGTGTTGGCGCGTTTCCGCGGCTGTCTGCGGATGAGTGGGAACGCATTTACAACGAGGCGGACCGGCAGACTCTTCTGGGGCTTGCGTTTGACGGGGTGATGAAGTTGCCTCAGGAGCTGCGCCCTCCCATGGAACTGATGTTCCAGTGGGCCAGCGAAGCGGAATCCTTTAGTGGCCTAAACAAGATTTTGAATGAGGAAGCGGCGAGGCTCACCGAATTTTTCAGGGGGCATGGCAGGAGTTGTGCCGTTTTGAAGGGGCAGGCCAATGCTCGCCTTTATCCGAATCCGCTTTGCAGGCAGCCGGGAGATATTGACATCTGGGTTTCCGGCGGGAAAAAGAGCGTCGTGGGTTTGCTGCGGGAAACTGAAATGCAGGAATCGCTGAAGGCTTCGCCGCACCACACCCACATGAAAAATGACCGTGGAATTGATGTGGAGATGCATTTCCGTACGTCTTCGGGCAACTACAATCCGTTTACGACAAGGCGACTGCTGAAATATCTGGACAAAGAAATCCTGAACTCGGTAGAGGTTCCCGAAGGTTTCTGCGCCCATTCCATAAAGTTTGCGTTGGCCATGCAGCTGTCGCACATCTATCGTCATTTTATTGGTGGCGGGGTTGGGTTCCGGCAGATTGTAGATTACTATGTGTTGCTTAGGCATTCCAGCGAAAGCGATCGTAGCGAACTGATGGCGAACTTGAACCGCTTTGGACTGCGGAAAATTGCGGGGGCCCTCATGTGGCTGCTTCGTGAATCGATTGGTCTTGACGAAAGTCTGATGCTTTGCAAGCCCGACGAATTCCGCGGGCGGTGGCTCCTGCGGGAAATCCTGAAGGGCGGCAACTTTGGCCGCCATGTAGGAGGCGGTCGCCTCAAATGGCTTTACTGGTGGTTTGGCAAGCGCAAGAAATCCCTAAGTTACTGGCGCTTCGATTTGGCGGAAACCTTCTGGGCGGAAGTCAACTACTGGAAAATTTTTGTGGGGAATACTTCGACACGAATCCGGCTGCGCAAGATTTCCCTTAGGGATGTGAAGTTCTGATAATGCTTTCGCGTTAGGCCCCGCAGCCCGTATGGGGTCGGACGCGAAGCGGCTGAACGACAAAAAGAGAGACCAGGAATATTTCCTGGTCTCTCTTTTTATAGCGCAAGAGGGCCGGCCCGTAAGGGCAACGCCCTGGATCCTTCGCTTCGCTCAGGATGACATGCAGAGGGCGTGCGGTTTCTGCCCGCATTCACGGGCGTTCCGCGATTCGCCTTACTTCACGATATGTCTATGATACTCCTGCAGCGAGCAGACTTCGAATCTACCGTAGTCGTGCTTGTCCATGAGGCCTTCGACGGTGGAGGTGAGGGCGGCGATGGTGGTGGTGATAGGCACGCCGCTGACCACAGCCTTGCTGCGCATCTGGATTTCATCGACCATGGCTTCGGCGCCGGTCTCGCTGGTGTTCACGATCCACTGGACTTCCTTGTCGTGGATGAGGTCCAGCAGGTTCGGGCGGCCACGGGAAATGCGGAACACGGCGCGGGTCTTGATGCCTTCGTTGTAGAGCATGGTGGAGGTGCCGCGGGTGGCGTAGAGGCCGTAGCCCAGTTCCACCAGCTGACGGATCAGGGGCACTGCGCGGGCCTTGTCCTCGTCCTTGAGGGAGACGAAGATGTTGCCCTGGCCCGGGATGCGGTTGCCGGAGGCCAGCTGGCTCTTGAGGTAGGCAAGGCCGCGGTCGCGATCCAGGCTCATGACTTCGCCGGTGGACTTCATTTCCGGGGAGAGGGTCACGTCAACGCCCGGGAACTTCACGAAGGGGAACACGGCTTCCTTCACGCTCACGTACGGAACATGGACTTCTTCGGTGAAGCCGATTTCTTCGAGGGTTTCGCCCAGCATGCAGCGGCTTGCGTAGCTTGCCAGAGGCACGCCGATGGACTTGGAAACGAAGGGCACGGTGCGGGAGGCGCGGGGGTTCACTTCGATCATGTAGAGTTCGCCATCCTTGACGGCGAGCTGCATGTTCATGAGGCCCACCACATGGAGTTCCTTTGCGAATTCCTTGGCGTAGCCGCGGACCTTTTCCTGCAGGTCCTTGCTGAGGGTCATGGGCGGGATGACGCTTGCGGAGTCGCCGGAGTGGATGCCTGCGGGTTCCACGTGTTCCATGATGGCGCCCACCACGGTGGTCTTGCCGTCGCTGATGCAGTCCACGTCAAGTTCGGTTGCGTCTTCCAGGAAGCGGTCGATAAGGATGGGCTTGCCTTCGCCGATGGCTGCGGCTTCTTCCACAAACTTGCGGAGGTACTTTTCCTTATAGACGATCACCATGCCGCGGCCGCCCAGCACGAAGCTGGGGCGCACGAGAACGGGGTAGCCGATCTTTTCGACAATGGCGAGAGCTTCTTCCACGTTGTGAGCGATGCCGGAAGCGGCCTGCTTGATGCCCACCTTGTCAACCAGCTGCTTGAAGAAGTCGCGGTCTTCGGCAAGGTCGATATCCTCTGGGCTTGTACCCACCACATTGGCGCCGGCCTTCTTGAGGCGCATTGCCAAGTTAAGCGGAGTCTGGCCACCGAACTGCACGATAACGCCGTAGCAGTTTTCGCGTTCGTAGATGCCCATCACATCTTCGAGGGTCAGCGGTTCAAAGTAAAGCTTGTCGGAAGTATCGTAGTCCGTAGAAACGGTTTCCGGGTTGCTGTTCACCATGATGACTTCGTAGCCCTGCTTCTTCAGGGTGAATGCAGCGTGGCAGCAGCAGTAGTCGAATTCGATACCCTGGCCGATACGGTTCGGGCCACCGCCAAGCACCATGATGCGCTTCTTTTTGTCGCGGTTAGGAACTTCGCGGACGGGTTCGGTGTGGTCTGCATAGCAGGAGTAGTAGTACGGAGTGACGGCTTCAAATTCGCCGGCGCAGGTATCTACGGAGTAGTAGCTGGGCTTCAGGCTGATGGCGTTACGTGCGGCCATGACTTCTTCTGGAGTCTTGCCGAAGATGTAGCCGATCTGGATGTCGCTATAGCCGAATTCCTTGGCCTGGCGGAACAGGTCCTTGTCCTTGCAGAGGGCTTCGAGGGAGCCTGCTGCGCGGATTTCGTCTTCGAACTGGGCCAGTTCTTCCAAATGACGCAGGAAGTAACGGTCGATCTTTGTGATTTCGTAAAGCTTTTCAACGTCCCAACCGCGGCGGAAGGCGGCGTAGACCACGAAGATGCGTTCTGCACTGGGGCGGGCAACTTCCTTGGCCAAGGTCTCGTCGTCGTAAGCCAGGAACTGTTCGCACTTGGCGCAGGCGCCGAAGCCGCCGAAACCAGTTTCCAGGGAGCGCAGGGCCTTCTGCATGGACTGCTTGAAGTTGGAGCCGATAGCCATGGCTTCGCCCACGGACTTCATCTGGGTGCCAAGAGTGCTGTCTGCCTTGGGGAACTTTTCGAAGGTAAAGCGAGGAACCTTGGTAACGACGTAGTCCAGAGCCGGTTCGAAGCAGCTCGGAGTAGATTGGGTAATGTCGTTCTTCAGTTCGTCGAGAGTGTAACCCACAGCGAGGAGTGCTGCGATCTTTGCGATGGGGAAGCCGGTTGCCTTGGAAGCAAGTGCGGAGGAACGGCTTACGCGGGGGTTCATTTCGATAATGATGCGGCGGCCGGTCACAGGGTTGATGGACCACTGAACGTTGGATCCACCGGTTTCAACGCCGATAGCTTCCATGACCTTCAGGGAGTCGTCACGCATGGCCTGGTAGGCGCGATCGTCAAGAGACTGGATCGGGGCCACGGTAATAGAGTCGCCGGTGTGAACGCCCATGGGGTCCAGGTTTTCGATGGAGCAGACGATGACGGCATTGCCCTTCTTATCGCGCATGACTTCCATTTCGAATTCCTTCCAGCCCAGGAGGGATTCTTCGATCAAGACTTCGTTGTTGAGGGAGGCGTCGAGGCCGCGGTTCACGATGGCTTCGAATTCGTCTTCGCTATGTGCGATACCGCCACCGGTACCACCCAGGGTAAAGCCCGGGCGGATAATCAGGGGCCAGCTGCCGATGGTCTGGGCGATTGCCTTGGCTTCGCTCATGGAGTGTGCGGAACCGGAGCGGGGGAGGTCCAGGCCGATGGAGAGCATGGCGTCCTTGAAGAGCTTACGGTCTTCGGCGCGGGCGATGGATTCGGCCTTTGCACCGATGAGTTCCACGTTGTAGCGGTTGAGAATGCCCTTTTCGTGGAGTTCCATGGCAAGGTTCAGGGCGGTCTGACCACCCAGAGTGGGGAGCAATGCGTCCGGGCGTTCGCGGCGGATGATTTCGTGGAGAATGTCCACGTTCAGGGGCTCGATGTAGGTACGGTCGGCCATTTCCGGGTCGGTCATGATGGTTGCCGGGTTGCTGTTCACCAGCACCACTTCGTAACCTTCGCGACGCAGCACCTTACAGGCCTGCACGCCGGAGTAGTCGAATTCGCAACCCTGACCGATAACGATCGGACCAGAGCCAATGAGCATAATCTTCTTGAGGTCTGTACGCTTAGGCATTTTGAAATCCTCTATAAAAATCCATTAAGTGATTAGTTACTAGTTGTTAGTTTTTCTTTGATTTGACGAGCCTGGTGGCTCGTTTTTTTTTATGCGAGGCTCCAGCCTCGCCTGACTTACGACTAATGACTAACGACTTTTAAACTCCTCGATCATCTTCTTAAATTCTTCGAACAGGTAGTAGGAATCGTTGGGTCCCGGAGCGGATTCCGGATGGTACTGCACGCTGAATGCAGGAACGTCCTTGCAGCGGATGCCTTCTACGGTGTTGTCGTTCAGGTTGATGTGGGTAACTTCCACATTGGCCGGCAAGCTAGTTTCGTCGATGGCGTAGTTGTGGTTCTGGCTGGTGATTTCCACGGCGCCGGTCTTCAGGTACTTGACCGGATGGTTGCAACCGTGATGGCCGAACTTCAACTTGGAAACCTTGGCGCCCAGGGCGAGACCCAAGAGCTGGTTACCCAGGCAGATGCCCATGAGAGGATACTTGCCAAGGAGCTGCTTTACGAGAGCTGCAACCTGGGGTAGAGAGTTGGGGTCGGCAGGACCGTTGGAGAGGAACACGCCATCGGGATTCTTGGCCTGAATCTGCTCGAAGGTAGTGTTGATAGGCATGACGGTCACCTTCATGTCCTGGCTTGCAAGGTCGCGAAGGATGTTGGTCTTGATACCGAAATCCAGAGCCACCACATTGTACTTGCCCTCGGTAGAGAATTCGTAACCGTTAGGGTCGCTGACTACAGAAGCGTAGTCCTGACCATCCAGGCCAATCCATTCCTGAGCCTTCTTGATGGCTTCGGCTTCGCTCATTTCGGTGGCTTCCACATGGAGGTAAGCCTTCTGTGCGCCGTTGTCGCGGAGGTGCAGCGTGAGGGCGCGGGTATCGACACCTGCAATGCCCGGCTTCTTCTGGGCCTTCATGTAGGTGTCCAGTGATTCTTCGCCCACGTTTTCGGAAGCGTCGCAAAGGTCGTTGATGACGATACCGTTCAAAAAGACCTGGCGGGATTCGGACTTTTCGCTCTTGGCGGAGTAGGCGCCCACTTCAGCGGTGGTGAACACCACGAACTGACCTGCGTAGGAGGGGTCGGTAAGAATCTGCTTGTAACCAGCCATGCCCGTGTTGAACACAGCTTCGCCTACGGTGTCCTTGGCGTCGCCAAATGCGTAGCCATGAAAAACCGTGCCGTCAGCCAAGGCCAAGAATGCCTTGCGCTCGCGCTTTGCCTTCCAATTGAATTTATCGTTCATACGTTTTACCTTTTACTTGTTAATCTCTAAAACCTGGGCAAAAAAAATGGCAAAAGCGAAATGCCTTTGCCTTAAAACTCAAAAAAGAAATGAAATCAAAAATCAAATGACCAACGCCCTGACCAACAACGGGAACGGACTGGCCGGCATCACAAACAACGCCTTGATTTCTCTGGGAAATGGTTGCCACGGCACCGGTGAGGTGCGCCTCGATGGAGTGTGCGACGTGAGTCGCTGCGCTGGCAAATCCTGTTTTCATCGAAATCAAAATTTAAAAATATTGCTGTGTTTTGGGGAGGGTGAACGTTGAAAAAAAAAGAAAATATTTTTTGTTGAAAATCGCGTTTTTTAGGCCAAATAACGCAAAATTGAAGATTTACATTTTTTGAAAACAGGGCCCGTCCAATCCGATTTTGAAGGGTTGTGACGGACCCGTTTTTGTAACTAATTGAGAATCATTAAGTTACGTATATTCCGTTGATTTTCCTCGAATAATCTTGCGATTACACTCGTTCGTCGGCAGCCTTCAGCAAACCGAGGAAGAGCGGTGCGGGGTGAATCAAGGAGGACTTCAGTTCCGGATGGCATTGGCAGGCCATGAAGTAGGGATGGTCCGTCAGTTCCATGATCTGCATGATGTCTTCGCCGGATGCCTTGCCGGAGAAGATAAGCTTTTGGGCAATCTTTCCGGAGGGGTCACCAGCTTCGATCTGGGAGACGAATTCCGGATTCACTTCGTAGCGGTGGCGGAAACGTTCGCGGGCTACAGCGGAGCCGTAAACTTCCTGGGCCTTGGAACCTTCCTTGATCAAAATGTCGTGACCGCCCAAGCGCATGGTGGCGCCCATGTCCTTGATGTGTTCCTGGCCAGGCAGGTATGCGATGACCGGCTTTTCCACATGGTAGGTGGCGCTTTCCATTTCTACGGTGCCTGCACCCTTCATGCCGCAGACGTTGCGAGCGAATTCCACCACGGAAAGCTGCATGCCGTAGCAAATTCCGAGGAACGGAATCTTGTTTTCGCGGACATACTGGATGACCATGATCTTTCCTTCGATACCGCGGCTACCGAAACCACCCGGAACGATGACGGCGTCAACGCCCTTCAATGCAGTTTCAACAGAAACAGAACCGTTCTCGATCTTTTCGGTGTCTACCCAGCGGATGTCTGCGCGAAGGTCCAAATGGGCGGAGGAATGACGGATGGCTTCCACCACAGATGCGTAGGAATCTTCCAGGGCCATGTACTTGCCACAAATAGCGACGGTCAAAGTCTTGCGGGGGTTCACGGTGTTACGCTTCAAGGATTCCACCAGCTTGCTCCACTGTTCAAGCTTGGGAGGTGCGTAAATGTTCAAGCGCTTGGCGAGAATTTCGGGAATGCCTTCGGCGTCGTAAACCAGCGGGCATTCGTAAACGTGCTTCACGTCCACACCGGAAATCACGTGGTCTGCAGGCAGGTTGCAGAACAGGCCAATCTTTTCCTTCAGGTGGGGCTTGATGTATTCTTCGCAGCGGCCGATAACAATTTCGGGATAGATGCCCAGGCGGTTCAAGTCGTGCACAGACATCTGGGTGGGCTTGGACTTCTGTTCGTTAACGCCCGACGGAATGGGAACGTAGGTGAGGTGTACGAACATGGCGTTGGTGCGGCCCACGTCGTGAGAAAGCTGACGGGCAGCTTCGATGTAGAACTGGTTTTCCAAGTCGCCTACGGTACCGCCGATTTCAATTAGAAGAACGTCTGCCTTTTCCTGGTCGGCGATGCGGTAGAACTGTTCCTTGATCAGGTCGGTAACGTGGGGAATGAACTGGACGGTGTGTCCCAGGTAGTCGCCGCGACGTTCCTTCTCGAGAATCATCTTGAAGATGCGGCCCATGGTAAGGCTCCAGTCCTTCTTGGCGGTCACGTTCAAGAAACGTTCGTAGTGACCGAAATCCATGTCGCATTCGCCACCGTCGTCCAGCACGAAAACTTCGCCGTGTTCGGTGGGATTCATGGTGCCCGGGTCTGTGTTCAGGTAACCGTCGCACTTGACGGGAACCACCTTCATTCTAGCAGAAAGCAGCGCCCCGATGGACGCTGCCGCTACCCCTTTGCCGAGACCGGAGATGACACCCCCGGTAACAATAATGAATTTCGTCTTGCCGTTATACTGGTACTGTAATGCCATAATAATTCAGGTCTTTCGACCTCTCCCTGTGTCTTCTTAGTTTACACTTTTTGTAATCACAACGGCTATTATACGCAATAAATGTGCCAATGAAACGATTTGGCTTTTTTGGGTGAAATTGCAAAAATTGTAAAAATCTTGATTTACAAAAAATGAAAAACAGGAATTTTGTTTTACGTATTTTGTAATATACTATCGCGACTCTCGGCTTATGGTTGTTTTATGAGTTTTTTTTGAGAAGTGATAAAGAAAACCCCCAGTCCTTGCGGACTGAGGATTTTCATTATGAGGTTCAAAGTGTGCGCGATTAGTAGATGAACAACATCTCACGATACTTGGGCAGAGGCCACTGTTCGTCGCTGACGATGCCTTCCAGCTTGTCCACGACCTTGCGGAGGGAGACCATAGCTTCCAGCTTCAGCTGATGCTTGCCAGCGATAGCCTTTTCCATGACTGCGATTTCTTCGACGAGGGCCTTGTAGCCTTCACCAAGTTCCTTGGCGTAACCGTCGACGGAAACCAGACCCTGGTTCACTGCCATTTCGTTGACCTTGAGGGCTTCGGAGTAAGCCTTTACGACCTGCGGGAGGACGATGCTCTTGGCCATGTCGTAAGCGACCTTGGCTTCGATGTCAACACGCTTGTGGTAGTCTTCCAGGTTGACTTCGTAACGGGATTCCAGTTCCACCTTGTTGAACACGCCGTACTTCTTGAAGAGAGCAACGTTTTCCTTCTTGGTGAGAGCGGAAAGTGCTTCCATGGTGGTACGGATGTTGGGGAGGCCGCGCTTTTCAGCTTCGGCAACCCATTCGTCGGTGTAGCCGTTACCGTTGAAGATAACGCGCTTGTGTTCCTTGATGATGGACTGCAGGAGCTTCTGGAGTTCCTTGTGGAAGTTAGCCTTGGAAACCTTTTCCATCTTGTCGGCGATGATGTCGAAGGCTTCGGCAACGATGGTGTTCAGGATAACGTTGGGTTCAGAGCAGGACTGGCTGGAACCCGGTGCGCGGAATTCGAACTTGTTGCCTGTGAATGCGAACGGAGAAGTACGGTTACGGTCGGTAGCGTCGCGGGGGAGCGGCGGCAGGATGTCGGAACCGAGCTTCATGGCACCGCCCTGCTTGCTGGACTTGGGTTCGCCCTTTTCCAGCTGTTCGACGACGTCAGCAAGCTGGTCGCCGAGGTACATGGAGATGATTGCCGGAGGAGCTTCGTTAGCACCGAGACGATGGTCGTTGCCAGCGCCAGAAACGGACATTCTCAGCAAGTCGGCGTGGGTGTCAACTGCATAGACAACAGCGCAGAGGGTGGTGAGGAAGATTGCGTTCTGGTGAGGATCCTTACCCGGGTTCAAGAGGTTGGTCTTACCGTAGTTCACGGACCAGTTGTTGTGCTTACCGGAACCGTTGATGCCTGCAAACGGCTTTTCGTGGAGGAGGCAAACAAGGCCGTTGCGGTCAGCGACGTTACGGAGGACTTCCATAATCTGCATGTTGTGGTCGCAAGCCAGGTTCACTTCTTCGAACATAGGAGCAAGTTCGAACTGAGCGGGAGCCACTTCGTTATGACGGGTCTTTGCCGGAATGCCCAGCTTCCACAGTTCGTCTTCAACTTCGTTCATGAAGTTCAAAATGCGAGCCGGGATAGAACCGAAGTAGTGGTCTTCCATCTGCTGGTGCTTAGCGGAAGCGGCACCGAAGAGGGTGCGGCCAGCCTGGTAAAGGTCCGGACGCTGCAGGTAGAACTTCTTGTCGACCAGGAAGTATTCCTGTTCTGCACCGAGAGTTACGGTGACCTTCTGCTTTTCAACGCCGAAGAGACCCATGAGACGGTCGGCAGACTTCTGGAGAGCCTGGATGGAACGGAGAAGCGGAGTCTTCTTGTCGAGAGCTTCGCCAGTGTAAGAGCAGAATGCGGTAGGAATGCAAAGAGTTGCACCGTTACCGTGACGCTTGATGAAAGCGGGAGAGGTCGGGTCCCAAGCGGTGTAGCCACGAGCTTCGAAAGTGGAACGGATACCGCCAGAGGGGAAGGAAGATGCGTCCGGTTCGCCAACGATCAGGTTCTTGCCGGAGAATGCCATGATGGCCTTGTCGCCTTCCGGTTCAAGGAAGGAGTCGTGCTTTTCTGCGGTAGAGCCGGTGAGGGGCTGGAACCAGTGAGTAAAGTGAGTTGCGCCGCGGTCCATTGCCCACTTCTTCATGGCGTGAGCGACTTCGCCTGCGATGCTCGGGTCAAGTGCAACACCGTTTTCGATGGTGGCAAAAAGCTTCTTGCACACGTCCTTGGGGAGGTATGCCTTCATGGCTTCGGAGTTGAATACGTCCTCGCCGTAAAAGTCAACGTTTGCCGGGCTTGCAGCCATGATGCCTGCTGCCGGTGCTTCTGCGATTTCAGTGATCGCACTCATTCTATACTGGTTGCTCATAATGAACTCCTATTGGATTTTTTGTTTTCGGCGACCATATCGCAAAAGCCGTGCCAACTTTTCGCGGATGGTATTGTTTTTCGTTTTGTGCAAAGAATTGGGGCTTGACGAGAAAAAAAGAGAAATCGAGAATTGATTTTGAATTACAAAAACTGTAAAAGTAGTGATTGCGTTTTCAGATTTTGTAAAAGAAATGAACTTATAAAGGTGGATTTGGCGCCTGAAAAGGGCTTTTCCCTGGGTTGCTTTTGATGTAATGTCCTTTTTTGGGCTGTTTTACGGATTTTGTATAGCGAAAAATGTAAATCCGTTCTTTTTGGCACGAATTTTGCAAATAAGGGGCGTAAAAATAAAACACAAGGAATAAATAAAATGAAAGCTCAAGCTCTTTATAATCCGGCGAACGAACATGACGCCTGCGGCGTGGGTCTCGTTGCCAACATTAATAATATTGCATCGCACCAGATTGTGCTTCAGGGCATTACTGTTCTGAAGCGTCTCATGCATCGTGGTGCGGCTGGTGGCGACCCGGAAACGGGTGATGGCGCTGGCCTTTTGCTTTCTATGCCCCATAAGTTCTTCCGTAAGATCTACAGCGACCTTCCGGAACGCTATGGCGTGGCCATGGTTTTTGTGGACAACTCCGTTGCTGCTGAATCCTATGACGCAAAGATCAAGGAACTTGCCGCAGCCGAAGGTTGCCCCGTGATTCACGTTCGCGAAGTTCCGGTGGACCCCTCCGCAATTGGCCGCACCGCCCGCGAAACTCTCCCGCACATCCGTCAGTATTTCTTCGACGGCTCTGCCATTGCAACTTCCGCCCAGGATAAGGATGGGGAAGGTTACAATCCCTTTGAATTGAAGCTTTATGTGCTGCGCCGCCAGATTGAAAAGGCCTGCGAAAGCGTCTATGTTTGCTCCTGCTCCAGCAGAACCATTGTCTATAAGGGTCTTCTTCTTGCTATTCAGATCGAAGCCTTCTACAAGGACCTGAACGACAGCGATTTCGAAAGCCCCATTGCCCTCGTTCACCAGCGCTATTCTACCAATACTTTCCCCACCTGGCCTTTGGCTCATCCGTTCCGCTACCTGGCTCACAATGGTGAAATCAATACCCTTCGCGGTAACTTGAACAGCCTGAAGGCTCGTGAACCTCACCTGAAGAGCGAACGTTTCGGCGAAGATCTCCAGAAGCTTCTGCCCTTGATTTCTGCAGGCCAGAGCGACTCCGCTAGCCTCGACAACATGTTCGAACTTCTGGTTGCTGCAGGCCGTAGCCTCCCTCACGCCATCCTCATGATGATGCCGCAGGCTTGGGGTGCAAAGCACTATATGGGCCGCGACGTCCGTGGCTTCTTCGAATATGAATCCATGCTTATGGAACCGTGGGATGGCCCCGCTGCCGTGGCTTTCTCCGACGGTATCAATGCCGGTGCAATCCTTGACCGTAACGGTCTTCGTCCGGCACGTTACACCCTTTGCAAGGATGGCCTCTTCGTCATGGCTTCCGAAACGGGTGTCCTGGACATCAACGACGCCGACGTAGAAGAAAAGGGTCGTCTCAAACCCGGTGAAATCATTTACCTGGATATCGAAAACCATCGTATCCTGAAGAATGCCGAAATGAAGGCCTTCGTTGCTCGTAGCAAGCCCTACCGTCGTTGGGTTGCCGAAAACAAGATGAGCGTCCGCGGCCTCTTCAGCGAAATCAACCCGTCTGACGTACCTGATGACTTGCTAATCCAGCAGAAGCGTTTCGGCTACTCTGCTGAAGATTTGAGCGTTATTCTCCAGCCCATGGCCAAGAACGGTCAGGAACCCATCGGTTCCATGGGTAACGACGCCGCTCTCGCTGTTCTTTCCGACAAGCCCCAGCCGCTGTTCAACTACTTCAAGCAGCTGTTTGCACAGGTGACCAATCCGCCTATCGACCCGATCCGTGAA
This sequence comes from Fibrobacter sp., assembly GCA_024398965.1. Classification (NCBI taxonomy): domain Bacteria; kingdom Pseudomonadati; phylum Fibrobacterota; class Fibrobacteria; order Fibrobacterales; family Fibrobacteraceae; genus Fibrobacter; species Fibrobacter sp. Next base: position 24,407 of record JAKSIF010000007.1, read on the forward strand.
GAACTGGTTATGTCCCTTACCACCTACATTGGTAACCACGGCAACATCCTGGAAGAAACTCCGGAACAGGCTCACCTCATTAAGATTCCCCGCCCCATTGTTACCGAAGACGAAATCAAGCACTTCGAAAACATCGGCGATAAGAGCTTCAAGGCCAAGGTGCTCAAGATGCAGTTCCCCATGGGTGGTAACGGCGAAGTTCTTGAAGCTGCCTTGCAGAACCTGGCTGGCGACGCTGTACGCGCCGTTCAGGAAGGCTTCAACATTATCGTTCTTTCCGATAAGGATGTGGACTGGGGCTATGTTCCCATGCCGTCTCTGTTGGCTACTGCAGCCGTCAACCGTACCTTGGTTGAAGCTGGCGTCCGTCCGGAAATCGGCTTGATCGTTCAGTCCGGTGAAGTTCGCGAAGTCATGCATTTCGCTTTGCTCCTGGGCTACGGTGCAACCGTTATCAACCCGTATCTGGCCTTCCAGAGCATTACCAACATGTGCCACACCGGCGAACTGGATGTGGGTCCTGTTACCGCAGCAGCTAACTACGTGAAGGCAGTGGACAAGGGCCTCCTGAAGATCATGTCCAAGATGGGTATCTCTACCCTCCGTAGCTACCGCAGTGCCCAGATCTTTGAAGCTGTTGGCTTGAACCACGAAATTATTGAAAAGTTCCTGCCGGGTACTGCAAGCCGCATCGAAGGTATCGGCCTTGCTGAAATCGCCCAGGAAGTGGAACAGCGCAACAACATTTCCCTGAAGGATGCAAGCCCCATTCTTAAGGAAGGTGGCCAGTACAAGTTCCGTAAGGATGGCGAAATGCACTTGTGGACTCCGCAGTCCCTGGGCGCCTTCCGTCAGGCAGTACAGTTGGGCGACTACGCAAAGTTCAAGACCTACTCCAAGCTCATCGACGATCAGTCCCAGCGCTTGGCAACGCTTCGCGGTCTCTTCAAGTTCAAGGAAACCACTCCCATCGATATTTCCGAAGTGGAATCCCGCGAATCCATCATCAAGCACTTTGTTGCTGGTGCAATGAGCCTTGGTTCCTTGAGCCCGGAAGCTCATGAAGCTATCGCTATTGCCATGAACCGTAACGGTGCCATGAGCAACTGCGGTGAAGGTGGTGAAGATCCGGATCGTGATACTCCGGCAGCAAACGGCGACGTTCGTAGCAGCGCCATCCGTCAGATTGCTTCTGGCCGTTTCGGTGTGACCATCGACTACCTGCGCAAGGCAAAGGATTTGCAGATCAAGATGGCTCAGGGTGCAAAGCCCGGTGAAGGTGGCCAGCTGCCTGCCCACAAGGTGAACGAATTTGTGGCTCGCATCCGTCATTCTATCCCGAATGTGTCCCTCATTTCTCCTCCGCCGCACCATGACATTTACTCCATCGAAGATCTGGCTCAGTTGATCTACGACCTTCGTAACTCCAACCCCAAGGCCCGTGTTTCCGTGAAGTTGGTTTCCGAAGTGGGTGTGGGTACGGTTGCTGCAGGTGTGGCTAAGGCTCACGCAGACGTGGTCCTCATTTCTGGCCACGACGGTGGTACCGGTGCATCTCCGCTTACCTCCATCAAGCATGCCGGTCTTCCTTGGGAATTGGGCATTGCCGAAGCTGAACAGACTCTCGTCTTGAACGACCTCCGTGGCCGCGTGAAGCTCCAGGTGGATGGCCAGTTGAAGACTGGTCGAGACGTTGTGATCGCAGCCCTCCTTGGTGCAGAAGAATTCGGTTTTGCAACCAACCTGCTGGCAAGCCTTGGCTGTATCATGGACCGTAAGTGCCATACCAACCAGTGCCCCATGGGCCTCGCAACTCAGGATCCGGAACTTCGCAAGCACTTCAAGGGCAAGCCGGAATACGTTGAAAACTTCCTGTACTTCATCGCTGACGAAATCCGCGAAATCCTCGCAAGCCTTGGTCTCAAGAGCCTTGACGAAGCCTGCGGCCGTAGCGACCTCCTTGACATGAATTCTGCAATCGAATTCTACAAGGCCAAGAAACTGGACTTCAGCAAGATCTTCGCCTCTGTTGACGCCGGTAACGGTAAGGAACAGATCAAGAAGCACGACCCGAACTATGTTCCTGAAGAACTGGTGAACTTCGACCGTCGCGAACTCCTGCCTTTCGTACAGGATACCCTGAAGACTGGCAAGCCGGTAGAAATTTCCGCCATGATCCACAACGTGGATCGTACCGTGGGTACCGAACTTTCTGGCGAAGTGGATGAACACTTTGGTGCAAAGGGCCTGCCGGAAGATACTATCAAGGTTCACCTGCAGGGTGTGGCCGGCCAGAGCTTTGGCGCCTTCCTTGCACCGGGTATCACTCTTGATATCGAAGGTGAAGTCAACGACTTCATGGGCAAGGGTTTGAGCGGTGGTAAGATTATCGTTCGTCCGTCCAAGAACGCATCCTTCAAGGCTGAAGACAACGTCATCGCCGGTAACGTTATCGGTTACGGTGGTACCAGCGGTAAGGTGTTCATCAACGGTCTCGCTGGCGAACGCTTTGGTATCCGTAACTCTGGTATGCTGCTTGTTACCGAAGGTGTGGGCGACCATGGTTGCGAATACATGACTGGTGGCCGCGTGGTTGTTCTCGGTCGCGTAGGCGTGAACTTCGCTGCAGGTATGACTGGTGGCTTTGCTTACATCTACGATGAAACCGGTCACTTCGACTTGAGCTGCAATGTGGATTCCGTTGACCTGGAAAGCGTTCTCCCGGGTACCGAAAGCGAAACTGAATTGCTTGACATCATCAAGCAGCATGTGGAAGCTACCGGTTCCGAAAAGGGGCGCCGCATTCTCGAAGACTGGAACAATTCTCGTCCGAAGTTCGTGAAGGTCTTCCCGGTGGAATACCGCAACGCTCTCGCAAAGCAGGCTGCTAAGTAAGTTCAACTTTACGATGATTGCGAAACCTATTCGCGTGTCATCCTGAATGGAAGCCCAAAGGGCTGGAATGAAGGATCTAGATTCTTCACTTCGTTCAGAATGACACTCAAGATGGGTTTCGCTGTTGTCGCTTCTTTTTAACGCACTTTAAAAGGATTAAATTATGGCTTTAGTACAAAGAATTCAGGACGTGTACCGCCCCGTAGAAGAACGCGTTAAGGACTTGAAGGAAGTTGAACGCCTCTTCACGGAAGAAGAAATCAAGGCTCAGGCTGGCCGCTGCGCAGACTGTGGCATTCCCTTCTGCCATGGAGCAGGCTGCCCTCTGGGTAACCTCATTCCCGAATTTAACACTGCAGTTGCTGCAGGTGATCTTCGCAAGGGTTACGATATCATTAGCAAGACCGCCTTCTTCCCGGAATTTACCGGCCGGGTTTGCCCCGCCCTTTGCGAAGCAAGCTGCACCCGCCAGCTGAACGATGACGCCGTCATGGTTCGCCAGGTGGAAAAGTACATGATCGAAACCGCCTTCAAGGAAGGCTGGGTGGAACAACCTGCCGCTGCCCCCAACGGCAAGACCGTTGCCGTGATCGGTGGTGGTCCTGCAGGCCTCTTTGCTGCAGAAGCTTTGCGCCGCAAGGGTTACGCTGTAACCGTTTACGAAAAGAAGCCCAAGGTGGGCGGCCTTCTCCGTTACGGCATTCCCAACTGGAAGCTGGAAAAGGAAATCATTGACCGTCGCGTGGCACTTCTTGAAGCCGCCGGCATCAAGTTTGTCTGCAATTGCGAAATCGGCAAGGATATTTCTGCCGAATACATCCGTAAGAATTTTGACTACCTGTTCCTGGCCATCGGTACTCCCAACGCTCGCGACTTGAACATTCCTGGCCGCGATGCCGAAGGTATTTACCTCGCTTTGGATTTCTTGCACGGTTCCGACCCGCAAAATCCTGAAAAGTACAGCGCCAAGGGCAAGAAGGTCCTGATTATTGGCGGTGGCGACACCGGTAACGACTGCGTGGGTAAATCTCTCCGTGAAGGCTGCAAGAGCGTGCTCCAGGTGGAATTTATGCCCAAGCCTCCTGAAGAACGTTCCCCGTCCACTCCGTGGCCCGATTGGCCGTACATGCTGCGCACCAGCTACGCCCATCACGAAGGTGGCGAACGCCGCTGGAATGTGTCCTCCAAGCAGTTCATTGTGAAGGATGGCAAGGTTGCTGGCGTTGAAGCCGTGAAGGTGGAATGGGAAATGGCCCCCAACGGCCGCCCCATCAAGCCCAACGAAGTTCCCAATTCTACAGAAATCATCGACGCTGACTTGGTGGTTTTGGCAATGGGCTTCACTGGCGTTCCTGCCGACGGCATCGTGAAGGATCTGGGCCTCGAGCTGACTCCGCGTACCGCAATCATTCAGGATCCGTCCCGCAATATCTACGCTGTAGGTGACTGCGCTAACGGCGCTTCCCTGGTGGTTCGCGCCATGGCCGACGCAAAGGCAAAGGTGGCTAAGCTTTAGCCAATTATGAATTACGAATTATGAGTTATTCGTAATTAGTAACTCATAATTCAATTGCATCAAAGGCGACGTTGTCGCATTTGATGCGCCAAGACTTCCTTGTGTGAAAACACGGATCGCCGACGGGTAAAACCGCCGGCGATCTTAATTTTATTGGCTAGAAAAGCAGATTTGCTTTTTGATTTCGCGGGAATTTTAGCGAAAATTTTAGTGAGGATTTTAGCGGGCGACGACTTGATTGCGAATCTTTTCAGAGTTGGCGCGGTCGGTTGCCTGAGCCAGGCATTCGAAGGCGAATTCTTCGGCGGTGCCTGCGCCGCGGCTGGTGATGACGTTGCCGTCTACCACAACGCGGTCGGTAAGGAACTGCTTGCAGTCCAGTTCCACTTCGCAGCCTGGGAAACAGGTGCAGGTTCTGTTCTTGAGGAGGCCTGCTTGGGAAAGCACCAGGGGCGCGGCGCAAATGGCAAATATCCATTTGCCAGCGGCGTCAAAGCTCTTGAGAACTTCCGCCACTGCGGAAGATGACTTCAGGTTCTTGACGCCGGGACCGCCGCCGGGGAGGCAGACTGCGTCGTAGTCGGCGAGGTTTACATCCTTCAAAAGAACGTTTGCCTTGATAGCAAGACCGTGAGCGCCTACAACATCCAGGCTGTCGCTGATAGAAGCCAAGGCTACATTCAGGCCGCCGCGCTGCCAGTAGTCAAAGGGGGTGACGAATTCGGTTTCTTCAAAACCATTTGCCATCAAGAAAAGAACGTTCATTAGGTACCTCTGTTTTTGCTGCTAAAATAACAAATGCTGGACAGAAATCGAGTAGTCTTTGAAATTTGAACGTTTGAAAGGGTCGTTTTCGCGAAAATGTGTCACCAAATCCAAGAAAATGTGTGTTTAGTGACAGAAATTTCAAACAAAGTAATTAAAAATGGCGGGTTGTTTGTTAGTTGTAATAAAAAAAGACTCTTTGTTTGTCACTAATTAGGTCTTTTTGATGATTTGGTGATAAAACTTTTAAAGCTGCTTTGCAGACAAAGTAAAAATCGTGTCACTAAACTTAGAGAAATTCACGTTTAGTGACAAAAAACATGGAAATAGATCCTTCGCTTCGCTCAGGATGACGCGTGGGGGCGCTCAGGATGACACGCGGGTGATTTACCCTACGGAGTGTTCCAACTTCAAAGTCAACAGCTGGCGGGCTTCGGTAGCGAATTCGCCAGGCAGTTCCTTGAACACGTCCTTGCAGAAGCCGCCCACCATAGCCTGGATGGCGTCTTCGCGCTTGATGCCGCGGCTCTCGAAATAGAACAGCTGGTCTTCGCTGATGCGGCTGGTGGTTGCTTCGTGTTCGGTCTGTGCAGTACCGTTAGCGACAGTAATGTAGGGGAAGGTGTGGGCGGCGCTCTTGTCGCCAACAAGCATGCTATCGCACTGGGTGTAGTTGCGAGCCCCTGTGGCAGACTTGCGGATAGAAACTTCGCCGCGGTAGGCATTGCTGGAATTGTCGGCGCTGATACCTTTCGAGATGATTGTGCTCTTGGTGTTCTTACCGATGTGGATCATCTTGGTACCGGTATCGGCCTGCATGTGGCCGTTGGTCAATGCCACACTGTAGAATTCACCGACGGAGTTGTCGCCTACCAGCACGCAGCTGGGGTACTTCCAGGTGATGGCGGAACCGGTTTCTACCTGGGTCCAGCTGATGCGGCTGTTCTTGCCGGCGCACTTGCCGCGCTTGGTCACAAAGTTGTAGACGCCACCTGCGCCAGTCTCGCGGTCGCCGGCGTACCAGTTCTGCACGGTGCTGTACTTGATCTTGGCGTTTTCGTTGGCCACCAGTTCCACGATGGCGGAGTGCAGCTGCTTGCTGCTGAATTCCGGAGCGGTGCAGCCTTCCAGGTAGCTGACTTCAGCGCCGTCGTCGGCGATAATCAGGGTGCGTTCAAACTGGCCAGCTTCCTTGTTGTTGATGCGGAAGTAGGTGGACAGGTCCATGGGACACTTGACTCCAGCGGGAATGTAGACGAAGCTACCGTCACCAAAGACGGCGCTGTTCAAGGCTGCAAAGTAGTTGTCGCCTGCGGGAACCACGCTGCCCAGGTACTGTTCGATCAGTTCCGGATATTCCTTGATGGCGTCGGAAATGCTGCAGAAGATGATGCCCATTTCCATGAGCTTCTTCTTGTGGCTGGTATAAATACTGACGGAGTCGAATACGGCGTCCACGGCAACGTTTGCCAGACGCTTCTGTTCGTCCAGAGGAATGCCCAGCTTTTCGAAGGTGGCCAGAAGTTCCGGGTCCACGTCTTCGATTTTTTCGTGAGACTTCTTGTTCTTGGGGGCGGAATAGTAGACGATGTCCTGCAGGTCCACAGGGGCAAAGTTCAGTTCGCCCCACTTGGGCTGCTCCATGGTCAAGAGCTTTTCGTAGGCCTTCAGGCGAAAATCCAGCATGAACTGAGGTTCGCCGCGGAGAGCGCTGGCTCGACGGATGACGTCTTCGTTAAGGCCCTTTTCGAAAGAGTCGTTCTCGATATCCGTAACAAAACCGTACTTGTAGTTTTCGCTCATTATATCCGCCAAATTGCAATTTTACGGGCTAAATATAGAAATTTTATTATCTTTCAAACATCATATTAAGAGGATGACATTATTATGAGTCAACGCGAAAGTTTTGGTTCCCGCCTTGGTTTTATCCTGATTGCCGCAGGTTGTGCAATCGGTATCGGTAACGTTTGGCGTTTCCCCTTTATCACCGGTCAGTACGGCGGTGCCGCCTTTGTTTTAATCTACCTGTTCTTCCTGGTGATTCTCGGTTTGCCGGCACTCATTGCTGAATTTTCTAACGGTCGCGCCAGTAAGCGTGGCGTAGCCCGCTCTTTCGATGAACTTGAACCTGCAGGAACCAAGTGGCACTATGCCAAGTTCCCCATGATTGCCGGTAACTACCTGCTCATGATGTTCTATACCACAGTGGCTGGCTGGATGATGTACTACTTCTTCCGCATGACCTTCGTTGGTGACCTTCAGGGAAAGTCTCCCGCCGAAGTGGGCGAGGCCTTCGGTACTATGCTGGGCGATGCCGGCATTCAGTCCGGATGGATGATTGTTGCTACCCTCCTTGGCCTTGGCATTGTTTCTCTCGGCTTGCAGAAGGGCGTGGAACGCATTACCAAGTGGATGATGTCCCTGCTGTTTGTAATTATGATAGCTCTTGCCGTTCGTGCTGTGACTCTCCCTGGTGCAGAAGAAGGTCTCAAGTTCTACTTGCTGCCGGACTTTAACCGCCTTATGGAAAAGGGAATCAATGAAGTTGTGTTTGCCGCCATGGGCCAGGCTTTCTTTACCTTGAGCATCGGTATCGGCTCTATGTCCATTCTCGGTAGCTACATCAACAAGAAACACACCTTGGCTAAGGAAGCGGTGAATATCTGCGCCCTGGATACCTTGGTTGCCTTGCTTGCCGGCCTTATCATTATTCCTAGCTGCTTTGCCTTTAACGTAGAACCGGGTGCAGGTCCGGGCCTCGTGTTCGTGACCCTTCCCAACATCTTTGCTCAGATGCCTGCAGGCCGTTTCTTCGGTTCAGCCTTCTTCCTGTTCATGAGTTTTGCTGCACTCTCCACCTTGGTGGCTGTGTTTGAAAACATCATTTCCTTCTGGATGGACTTGAAGGGCTACAAGCGTAAGAAGGTGGTTGCGGTCAATATCTTCGCAATCATCATTCTGTCCTTGCCTTGCGCACTTGGCTTTAATGCCTGGTCTAGTTTCGAACCTTTTGGCCCGGGCAGCTGCGTTCTTGACTTGGAAGACTTCCTGGTTTCCAACACCTTGCTCCCGCTGGGTTCCCTGTTCTTCGTTGTATTCTGTAACTCCCGCTATGGCTGGGGACAGGACAAGTTCTACGAAGAAGTCAATACCGGTAAGGGATTCAAGTTCCCCGCAAACAAGTTTGTCCGCTTCTACATCAAGTGGGTTCTGCCCATTATCGTACTGGTCATCTTTGCCCAGGGTTATCTGCAGAAGTTTGCCCCGGAACTTTCCGCAAAGATCTTCGGTTAGTTTTGTTGAAACTTTTGTTTTGTTGATGTCAAAAATTGACGTTATGTTGGTTCTATATTTACTGTTGAAAAAGAAAAAGGAATCAACATCATGCACAATATCTTAAATCTCTCCACCAATAAGACCCTCTTCGCCGTTCTCATGGCTCTTACTCCCGCAATTTTCGCAGCTATGCTCCTGGGGTCAGAAAGTGTTGCCGCCGCTGCCGCAGTATCTGTAGCCTACGCCAGCGTTGTCATTGGAGAACGCATGGAATAACTTTGTTCGTGTCACAATTACTCTTGGAATCCACTGTTTTAGCAAGGATGGGCGAAACCATAGCTTTGCTGCGGTGGATTTTTTTTTGTTTTCACAAAGACGGCTTAGAATAATGTTACATTTTGTAAGGATGTTATAAGATCTGCTTATTCAGGATATTATATGTTGTTTATGAAAAAAGTTGCTCTGTTGACTTGCTTGCTTCTGCTTGCGTGTAACGATGAAGCACCCAAGGAAAACAAGGTCCTTGGCAATGAAGTTGCGAAGGATCAGGATTTGAATGCCTTGAACTCTGAAAAGGCCTTGTTTGTGGCAAAAGCTCGCAGAGTTGTTGGCGATGTAGACTACTCTAAGTCTGAAAATGACTGGAAAAAAATGCACCAGGGTAATACGGTTGTTGAGGGAAATAAGATCCGCACCGCAGTAGAGTCTGACGTCCAGTTGGCGGCTAACGATGGTACTCTTTTCCAGATTATGGAAAATTCTAATGTTACTGTTTCTGCCGCCCTTTTGCCCAATTCTAGACAATCTGTGGATTTTGCCATTGAAAAGGGTGCCATTCGATTCGATGTCCAAAAGCAGAAATCAAACGACTTTGTGTTTAGAACAGGAACAGCTACTGCAGCAATTCGTGGTACGGCGGGATTTGTTGGAAACATCAATGGCAAGATGGTTGCTTCCCTTAATGAGGGCCGCGTGAACGTTACCAACGAGAAGGGCGACTCAACATCTATTGAACAAAACCAAACGTTGATCGTCAACGAATCTGGTTCCGTTAAGACTATGAACCTCGCTTCCTCTGGAACGAAGGCCTTGCTTGCCTTGGTGGATTCCGTGGCATCTGCTTCGGATACGACCGATCTTGAACAATCCCTTCAGAACTTCGATAATGACTATGCTGCTCAGAAGGCCGCCTTTGAAAAGAAATTGAAATTCAAGGCAGAGGGCGTTGCAAGGCAGATTAAGGATTCCTCTGTAACCTTGCAGGCAATTGCAACTCCCGGTGTAATCGTTGAAGTCCTTGGCGAAGTCGATACCGTTGGTGCCGACAGCGTTTATCAGCGTACCTTTACATGGGGCGCCGATTCCTATGGCACAAAGCGTTTCCTGGCCGTTTGTAGTGATGGCCTTGTAGAAATTCCTTGCTATATGTGGGTGACGGAATACGTTGAAGAAAACGCAGAAACGGAAGATTCCGATGGCCTTGAAATGGGGGTCAAGATCAATGGCCCGAGTGTTGAAAAAATTCACTTGGAAATGCCCTTGAAACAATACCAGGGCAAGTTGAAGTTTGCGCTCCAGGGTTTTTCCGCGGAAGAACGGTCTAAGGTCAAAAATGTAGTTATCAGCAGAGGTGGTTCCGAGATCGAAACAATTGACCCGAAGGGTCTTGGAAAATGGTCCTTTGAACGTAAGATTCAGATTGGCTTGAACAAGATTGCAAATTTTGAAGTCTCTGTCAATATGGATGATGGCCGTAGCTTTACCGCACAGAAGACTTACGAGGTGTACTGCTCGCAGAGCAATCATCCCGGTGGAAAGGCTCGTAACAACTTGGTTCCGTTGAACAAGGAATACGAACAGTTGAGGGCCAAGGGCTTGTTGAGGAATGAATAGAGGGGAAAACTGTATGAATCGCTTTAAACTTTTGTGCTCTGTCGCTTCTTGCGGTGGATTGCTTTTCTTGGCTGGATGCGCTTCCGCACCTGCTCCTGCACAAAACGACTCTGTTCGTGAAAATGCAAGTGAATCCTATGCCAAGGTGGATGGTGCCCCCGCAGGTCAGCCTGTCGAAAGTGCATCGGCAGAAAAAAATACCGTGAATAACGATGCCGTACAGAAAACGGAAATCTCTATGTCGACAGCGTCTGTAGAAGTATCTGACGTGGTGTTCAAGGTTAAACCCACAGTGATGGTGCTTCCTGCCATGGGCGCGTCGGGTGCAACCAGTATTGAGGTTATTCGCAAGAACCCTCTGGCAAAGACTGCAATGGAAGTCATCAATGCCTATATGACCGAGTGCGGATACAAGGTGATAAGTCTGGAAAACCAGGCCCAGTTGGATGAAGTCGTCCAGCTTCAGGGTGATATTGCCGGAAACGATGCCGACTTGGCCTATGTGGCAGGTCTTGCCGTTGGCGCCGATATCAATGTGACCTTTGCGGGAAGCATTCAGGATGATAATCTTGTGATTGACCTGAGTGCAAGCGATGCCTCCACCGCAAATCTTCTGGCAAGTGAATCTAGCCGCCAGAAGGATGGTGGTGACGGAATGCGTGTACTTGTTCAGAAGGCAACCCAGAGAGCGATTGTTCCTCTAGAAAAGAAGGTGCGTAGCCAGTTGGCTGCAGAACTGGAAAAGGGGACTCAGTATAAGGTCGTTTGCCGTTTGACCGGTGAATTTACCGATGAACAGACCGAGGAAATTTCAAACCTGGTGACAATGCAGATTCGAAAGAAATTCAATAAGATGCAGGTCAGTTCCATGACTCGCAACACCATTGACCTGGTTGTATACGCCGATCCTGACAAGTATGACGATTCCCAGATGGTCTATTCGGAATTCTACGAGGCTCTAAGCGGATTGGCAAAGGTGCGTCGCCAGAATATTACAAAGAAACTGATTATTCTTGAAATCCAGTAAGGTTGATAATGAAAAAGACTATTCTTAAAGCCCTGCTGGCAATGACCTTGTTGTGTGGCCTGGCAAATGCCGCCAACCTGGTAACGTATACCGCAGGTTCCTCGATTTCCCAAAAGGATGCAGACCAAAAGGCCTTGGAAGGTGTCGCTAAGCAGATTAGTACCAAGGTAAAATCGGAACTGGTTACGAAACGTACCGAGAATGCTGCGGGTGATGTAAAGGAAGTTTCCAAGAGTTTCAAAGGGTCGTACACCAATGTGATTCTCAAGGGAGCAAAGATTGTTCCTGGTGCCAAGAAAAATGGAATGTTTCAGTCTACCGTAACGGTGGATCTGGATCAGCTTGCGTCCATGATCCTGCTGAACCTGGAATCCATTCGACAGCAGATGAATTCCAAGGATTCTGTAATTCGTCTTGACATGTCTGACCGTGATTATTACAAGGCTGCAAGTGGCATGGCTGCTTTGGAAAGGCTGGGCTCTCAGTACAATGACGAACTGGAAAATCTTTCTTGCGTGCAGGCTGTACCCAAGAATCTTCGACTGGAATCGACATTGGCTGAGCTGACTGAATTCTTGAAGTCTTCCTTGGCAACCATTAAAATCGATGTGAAAATGACAGAGGAAAGTCTTCTTGTGACGGTTACAGATTTTGCCGGTCCCGTAGAAAATTTCCCGATGATTCTTAGCCAGGACCGAAAGGATCTTGTTTCGGAAAAAACGGATGCGTCCGGTGTTGCCAAGTTCTCCATGAAGGATGTTCGTAAGCATAAGGCCGCTGGTGAAGTCGTCGTTTTGCCGGATATGAATTTCAGCTTTGTGAATTCTTCGGCATTGGTCAAGAAGTCAGTCAGTTACGAATCCAAGAAACTGGGCTGTGCCTACAGAATGGTTTGCATTGGAGCCATGGAAGAATGTGGCTCTGTGGAAATGTTCCTGAACGATGTTGGCTTTACTATTGAAAATCAGCCGGAAAATCCCACGTTGGATGTAGCGCTTTCCTTTAATGACAAGCCGAATCTAAATAAGACTTTGGTTACATCCGAAGTGACTGCCCGTTTTAGGATAGGAAAGACAGAAACTTTCGAAAGGGCGCTTGGTGTTGGCCGTAGTGCCGAAGATGCCCATGTGAAGAGTATTGCAAAGTTGCCTGCATCCAAGGTAAGACAGAAACTGATGGATGCTGCCTGCAAGCAGTAACTATTTCTTCTGGGAAATAACTTCCACAGTCAGCTTGTTGAAGGCGAGCATTCCGCCTTCGCGAATTTCAAGGGCGGCACGGAATACCGTGTCGTTCTTTTTAAATGGCTCCAGGACGCGGGTGTATTTCTTCTTTAGAAGTTCTTCCACTTCCTCGTCCTTGAGTTCCCGCTGGTAGAATACCTTGGGTACGCCGTATCCGCAACGGCTGTTCATGCAGATGTATGCCGAGGCTGTATTTCCGTTGGAGTCCTTTCCGGTGCGGAGGCGCATCTGGTCGCCGCAAATGGGGCAGGGTAAATCCCGGTGCATGAACTCGAAGTTTGTTTTCCCGTCGGGCCCGAACTTCAGGCTTGCCGCAAAAGTTTCTCCCTTCTTGCTCTTGAAATCGCTGATGACTGGCGTCTTGCCTGCGGTAAAGAGTGCGTCGATTTCGCTTGGCGTCAGGGTGTGGCCTGCAACGTTCTTGAATAGGGTGAACTTGCATTCTACTTCGTCCCCGGCCTTGCCTGTGCAGAAGAGGGTGTTCTTGTTCTCTTCCAGCGGGTTTCCGCAGAGAGGGCACTTGTAGTCGGTAACAGCCCCGTGGAACTTGCCGTCGTTGGTGAATTCGAATCCGATGTTTCCATCGTCGGCAAGAGTCAGGCTGGCGCTGAATGTGGAACCCTTCTTGCTGATAAATCCACTAAGAACGTCCGACTTACCTGTAGAAAGCAGCTTGGTCATTTCGGCATGGCTCAGGGTGCGGCCTGCAATGGTATGGCCGGCCTTGAATCCGCATTCGGCGTTCTTGCACACATATCCCCAGGGGGTGATTTCCATAGGGTTGCTGCACTTGGGGCAGGAAATGGCGTCGGTCACCGTTTCTCGCTCGAACTGGCTGCCGTATTTTTCGTGCAGGTGGGCGAAAAGTTCCCGCACATAGTCCATGATGCCGTCGCGGAAATCCTTCGGGTCCAGGTTTCCTTTTTCTACCTGGGAAAGCTTGTATTCCCATTCGCCCGTCATTTCCGGAGATTTTACCTTGTCATCCATCAGGGCAATGACTTCACGGCCTCGGGCGGTACTGACCAGGTTGTTCTTCTGGGCTTCGATAAAACCGCGCTTCTTTAGTGTCTCGATAATGCCTGCCTGAGTGGCGGGGGTGCCTAGGCCGCGGTCCTTCATGGCTTCGGCCAGTTCTTCGTTCTCGATTTGCTTGCCTGCGGTTTTCATGGCGGCAAGGAGGGTGGCCTCGGTGTAATACTTGGGCTTGGACTTCTTTTTCTTTTGCAGTTCAATGCTATCGAAGGGAGCCTTGTCGCCCTGCTTCCAGTCGGGGAAGGATTCTACGATATTGGTTATGTCGTCGGAATTGCCTTCGTCATCCTTCTTGGCATCGGATTTCTTTTTCTTTTCTTCTTTGGCCAAAGCGCGGAAACCTAGGTCCTCGTTCTGCTTTAATTTTAGACGGAAAACTTCCGTATCTGGATTCTTCGACTGCGAACCTGACGGTTCTCCGCTCAGAATGACGCTGTCCGCAGGACTTTTCAAAGTTACTTCCATCTCGTTCCAAACGTAGGGCTTCAGCCATGCCTGTACAAAGCGTTCTTTGGCCAGGTTGTAGATGTTCTCTTCCATTTCAGGGAGACCATTGGGCTGTTCGCCGGTAGGAATAATGGCGAAGTGGTCTGTCACCTTACTGCTGTTGATGAAAACGAAGTTCTCGCTTTCGGGGCGCATGATCTTTTGCTGCTCCGGCTTGGCCAGGCGCATGGCCAGTTGATAGGCTTCCTGCTTCATGGTGTCGGGCAGGTAGGCGGAATCCGTACGGGGGTAGGTGAGGAGCTTCTTTTCGTAAAGGTTCTGGGCGCAGTCCAAAACCTGCTGGGCGCTGTATTTGAAACGCTTGTTGCCTTCCTTTTGCAGTTCCGTTAGGTCAAAGGGCTTTTGGGGGAACTGCTTTTTCTGTTGGACATCCACGTTGGCAATTACAGCCTCTGCAGGAGCCTTGCATTTGTCAACTACGGCCTGGGCGGGTTCTTCTTTTTCAAATACCGCTACTTTTAAAGCGATTTCCTTCGACTCCGTGTTTTCCTTGCCCGAATCCTTTGCGTCTCGGTCGGGGCGCAAAAGCTGTGCCTGGAATCCTTTCCAGGTTCCCACCACGCTGTAGTAGTACAGTTCCTTGAACTGCTCCACCATGGCGTCGCGCTCCACGATGAGGTTTAGGGTAGGAGTCTGAACGCGGCCTACGGAAATCATCTTGCCGCGGCCAGCCGTAAGGGTGTAGGCTCGTGTTGCGTTAAGGCCTACCATCCAGTCGGCACGCTGACGAAGTCGGGCAGCGTAACTTAAATTCAGACGTTCCGTGGCTTCTTCCAGATTTTTCCAGGCCTTGTCCAAATCCTTTGCCACGTAGCTGTTCACCCACAGGCGCTTTACCTGTTTCTTCTTGAAATCCGGAGTGTAGTCCAGGATCAAGTCGAAAATCAGGTTACCTTCGCGGCCAGCATCGGCTCCGTTTACAAGAACGTCCGCCTTGCTCATCATGTCTCGCACCACAGCCAGCTGCTTTCGGGTGCTTTCGATTTCCATCAGGCGGAATTTTTCTGGCAGCAGCGGGAGGTTGCTTAAACGCCAACCGCCCTCAAAACCGGGATAGGCATCCAGCGGAGCCAAAGTAATCAAGTGACCCACGCACCAGGTAATGCAATGGTTCTGGCCAATAAGGCATCCATCGCCCTGGGTGAACTTTTCACCTTCCAAGCGTTCCAGCATCGGTCTGTAATGCTGGTTTGCAACAGAAGGTTTTTCGGCCACTAAAAGAATCATAAATCGAAAGATAAAAAATTAGGCCAAGTCCTTGAACAGATTCAGCATGGCCTTGGCCGCGTCGGACTTTAAGAAATCCTGTTCCAAGTCGGCGAATTTCTCGTTCCAGAACTTGGTTCTTTCACTAATGATTTTGGAACCAATCCTGTATGCCCACAGGTCACAATCTTCGTCAACCACCTCGTAGTCGGAACCGCCATTAAAGACGTTGGCAACACCGTAGGCTTCGTGGTCCTTGCAAAGTAGGACTGTGCATCCGAAAATGACGGACAGGTTTAGGCAGGCCTGTTCCAGTTGAGCGCAGTCGATGTCAGTGCTTTTCATGGAGAACATGACCATGACCTTTTGGGGTTCTCCCTGGTCGTCCAAATCGCAGGGCGTGAAATTTATCTTGAGTCCAAGTTCGCCAAAATCCTGTTCCACCCAGGATATCTTTGATGCGAAACTTTGAAAAACGTCCGGATTTGCCACTTGGTTAAGTTCCGGAAAAATTCGCCCGCTGATGGTAAATTCGTGTTCCATGTTTTTTAATATAGAAAAGCCCCCAGTGGGAAGGGGCGGCCTTAGGCTATGGAAATCTTGATGATCACTTCGTTTTTATTGCCCTGCCTTTCGTAGGCTGTGGAGCTTGCCATCTTCTTTACCATGAAAATGCCTAGGCCTCCGGCTTCACGGTCTTCCAAGGCGGCTGTAACATCGGGTTCCTGGACTTCTGTAAAGGGGTCAAATGGCTTTCCGTCGTCAATAAAGGTCAGCGATATTTCTGTATCGCTGATTTCGCATTCGATTTCCAAATTGGAGGCGTCGCTGTAGAAAACCACGTTGCTGACGATTTCGTCGGAGCAAACTGCCAGCTTGGAGGAAATCTTCATGCTGATTCCCTGGGACTTGCTCCAGATGGTAATGAAATCCTGGACTTCAGTCAGGCAATCCTTGGAAACGTTGAAGGATCTTGATTTCACGTCATTTCTCCTTCAAGCTGAATGCCAGCATGGAAATATCGTCAAATTGCGGGGCGCCTTCTGCATGGCCTTGAACCGCCTTGAGCATGGAATTGCAGAGGCCAAGCATGGATTCGTTCCTGTGCTTGTTCAAGGCCGCAATCATCTGGTCGTTGCCGAAGGGTTCCTTGTTACTGTTCATGGCTTCAGGAATGCCGTCGGTGTAGACGAAGATGGTGTCGCCGCGTTCCAGCTTTACGTCAAAGTTCTCGTACTTCATGCCTTCCATTCCGCCGAGAACAAAACAGCTCTTGATTTTCTTTAGGGAGAAAAGCTCACCCTTCCGCATGACAGCGGGAGGCTCGTGGCCGGCATTGCTGAACTGGAAATCGCCTGTATCCAGGTCAAGAATGCCGCAGAAACAGCTGACGAACATGTCTAGGGGATTGCTGGCACAAAGCTCGTCGTTGGTGCGGGCCATGGCTTCTGCCGGAGAATAACCGCGCATCAGGTTATGCCGCAGGATAATCTTGGAAAGCATCATGAACAGGGCGGCGGGAACGCCCTTGCCAGAAACGTCTGCAATTACAAGGGCTATGTGGCTTGCGTCCAACATGAAAAAGTCGTAGAAGTCGCCGCCCACTTCCTTTGCCGGGATCATGACTGCGTGCAAGTCCAGGTTCTTGAAATTTTCCAGCTTAGGTAGGGTTGATTCCTGGATGGTGGTGGCGATGGCAAGCTCTGTATGGCTCTTCTGCTGTTCGCGTTGGGTCTCAGTCAGGTTCTTTACGTAAGAATCCAGTTCCTTGGACAGATTCCTGAAGGAATTGGCAAGGTCTCCCACTTCGGATGTAAAGTAGATGTACTTGCCGCACTTGTCGACGATGGAAGAAATCTTAGCCTCGATATCGCTGTCGTCGCCAATGACCTTTCCGATGGAACTCATCTTTTCCAGTGGCTTCGTGACAGTAAGCTCGATGTACAAAAGGAATGCCAGGGAGGTCCATACGGCGAGATTCATGGAAATAGCTGCGCCATAATACACAAGGTTCCAAAGATACAGAGGGTCTACCTTGAATCTGAAGGTGAACAGGTCGTAGCAAATCCAGGCCACGGCAACGCTAACTGCGATACTTGCCAGCAGGAAAAAGAGAAGGAACTTTTCGTTGAGGGAGAAGGAGAAAATATTCTCGATACCGCTGAATTTTTTCTTTAGGCAAAGCTGATGCTTCAGCGAACAGAGCATCATAACTGGGATGACTGTTGCTAGGGAAGTGTTCAGCTGATTGAAGAAGTAGTTGGTCCAGAGGGCTGGGGAAATATGGTCTACATTGAAAAAAATCAGCAGGAACGATGCCGTCGCATTGAATCCTGAAGAAACAATGATGACAAAAAGAAGCTGGACAACCTTGAATACAGTGTTGAGCTTGTACTTGTTTTCGTCCTTCCGTCGCAAAAAATTCCAGGCCAAGGCAGGCAGGAGTCCGTAAACAATCTGAAGGAAAAATCCCGGAATGTATATGGTCGGCGCGTATTTTAAAGTAATGTCTGCTGCCAGGTTTGCAACAGCGCAGCCGATAGCTCCTGGAAGGCCGAACATCAAGGTGAAAAGGAAGGGGAGTGAAGCGGTAAAGCTTACTTCAGTGAATTCCGATATCTTGAGGAAAACTCGGCAAGGCACACCGATGGCATAAAAGACCAGCCCGCAGACTAGAACGATAAGTATGCTAAGTAGTGCCTTTTTCATCAGGTTGCCTTACTAGACGATGGTCAGGATGTTGTTGAATCCGGTCAATTCAAAGACTTCCTTGACGGCTTCATTTACATTGCAGATAACCATCTGGCCTTTGGAAAGCATCTTCTTTTGTGCCTTGAGAAGAACTCGAAGACCGGAACTGGAAATGTATTCCACTTTTGAAAAATCAATTTCAAGGTTCTTTGTTGCAGAAACTGCTTCTTCCACTGCGGCTTCGAAGGTGGGGGCGTTTGCGGTGTCAATCATTCCTTCGGGGAGCAGGGTGTATTTTTCTTCGCCAGGTCTTTTGGTAATGTTCATATTTCCTTCGGTGGATTTTTCGTAATAATTGCCAATTACGTATTCATTACAAATATATTAAAAGCATGGTTGTTTCTTGAAATGGTTAGATAGGAAACTAGGGATATTTTTTTATAATTGAGTCTCGAAAAATATTCTTCTTGACTTATGCAAATTACCAATGGTTATATCGTAAACAAGGCCTTCGGCACGTTTCTTCTGGCTTCTATTCTTACAGGACTTGCCAAGCAGTTGCGTGTCATTGCCGATAGCGTGATTGTCAGCAACTTTGTGGATCCCAACGCGCTTTCTGCAATCAACCTGTACTATCCATTGGATACCCTGTTTATTGCGATTATTCTGGCCATTGCCTTTGGCTCAAGCATTCGTGCAGCCGTGGAACTTGGAAAACAGAATATCCGGATGGTCTCGGAATATTTTTCTGCGGCCCTTCTGGTGGCGTTGCCATTTATGGCCCTTCTGGTTGGCCTCTGCTACCTGTTCTTCCCTCAGCTGATAAATCTGCTTGCAGATGCCAGCGAACCTTTGCTGTGTCAGCTTACAGGGGATTATGCCTTTGTAATGCTGCTGAATTTTGTGCCCTTTACTTTCATCTATCTGTTGCAGGTCTTTGTCAGTGTCGATGGTCGTCCCGGTCTTGTGACCGTATCCATTGCGGTAAGCCTGATTCTCAATGTGCTGCTGGACCTGTTGCTTACCTGTGTTTTCCCCCTGGGAATTGCAGGGGCTGCCTGGGGTACGGTTCTTAGCAATTTGGCCAGCCTAACTGTGCTTCTGCCTTACGTTTTGAAAGGTAAAAGTTCCTTCAAGTTTGTTATACCCAAGAAACCTTTTTCCTTGGTTGGAAATGCCTTGAAGCAGGGGCTTCCCGTTGGCACAGGAGATATTCTGTTGGCGGTTCTGGTATTCGTCCTGAACCAGATGGTACTAGACTATCAGGGACCCAGCGGCGCCTACCTCTTTGCCATCATGATGCAACTGGTATTCTTTGGTGGCAACCTGTTGGAAGGTGTAAACGACCTGAACAATTCCATTGGCGGAGTGCTTCTTGGAGAACGAGACTATTCCGGGTTGAGAATTCTTATTCACCGTAGCTGCACCGTGGTGCTGGTCTTTGGCGTTGCCCTAACGGCCCTTACCATGCTGTGGCCTGAAGGAGTGGTAAAGTTGTTTGGCGATGCAGAAAGTGTCGCTGCGGCGGGTTACGCATCCGACTTAAGGATCATTGGCTTGTTCATTGTTCCTTACCTGCTTTTCATCTTCAATACCGATGTCCATATCCTTGTGAAGAAGGAACTTCTTTCCTCTATTTTCCTGGTCCTACAGTTTGTGCTGATGATTTCTGTGCCTTGGCTTTTCGTAAAGTGGGCTGGGGATTATTTCTGGTGGAGTTTCCCGGTCTTGACTGCAGTACTTTTATTGCTCCAATTGACTGTGGCTTTTACCCTTCACTTTAGAACCCGTTCCCTTTCCACAGTGTGCTTGCTCCCGTTGCTTCCCGACGAAGTGGGCGTGAATTTCTCTATGAAGTATACCGAGGAATCTGTTCAGGAAAATCTTGGTAAGATGAGAAAGTTCCTGGGAATCTGTGAGTTGAAATCCAGCGAAGAGAATCGTATCATGCTGTGCTGTGAGGAACTTGCCTACAACATCTTCAAGTATAGCGCCGACAAGGATGAAAATCATTTCTTTGATATTCGCATAACAGATCTTGAGAAAACCATTGAAGTGCGAATCAAGGATGCGGGTCGCCCCTTTGATCCAATCAGCTATGCTGAAAAGAGGGCGGAGCTGTCTGTTACCGAAGGGGAAAACGTTCAATTGGGCTTGCAGCTGGTCAACAAACTCTGCAATCATAAGAGCTACAAGTACATGTTTGGCTTGAATGTGACTGTACTTTCCTTCGACGTACGAAAATAAAGGCATTTGAAGAACCTCTTGCCATTATCGACAAAACTTTATATATTCCAAGGCATGAAAAAGATTCTAGACCTACGACTTCTACTTTGCATCGCTCTTTGTGATACCGAGGCGAGGTTCTAGGTTGTTGAATCAATAAACGCTTTCAAGAATTTTTATTGAATTTGAACACGAAAAAGCCCGCTTCCATAACGATGCGGGTTCTTTTTTTATGGTCATTTTTTTATCTTTGATGCGTAAAATTAAGGCTTGCGGCGTGTGGATGCCGGCAGGAGATAAAAATGAACTGTATGATGGATTGTGCCGACCAGGCAAGAAAACCGTTCTTTTATGACGTCACTCTGCGTGACGGTAACCAGGCTTTGCCCAAGCCCTGGAACAATGCCCAGAAGAAGGATGTTTACCTCCAGTTGTTGAAGCTGGGTGTGCAGGGTGCCGAAGTGGGTTTCCCTGCGTCTTCTGAAATGGATTTTGAATCTGTAAAGGAACTGGCTCAACTTACTGCCGAAATGGCTGCCGCTGGCGACGAAACTGCCCAGAAGATTGTGGTTTCCGGTTTGGCCCGTTGCGTTCCCAGCGACATTCAGCGTTGCTGGGAAGCCGTCCAGTATGCTCCGCACCCCCGTATCCATACCTTCCTGGCTACTAGCCCCCTCTCCATGGAACATGTGCTCCACATGACTCCGGAACAGGTGAAGGCTCGCGCCGTAGATTGCGTAAAGCTTGCCAAGTCCCTGGTGGGCGACAAGGGTGACGTTGAATTCAGCTGCGAACATTTTGGCGACTGCCTGGAGAACATGGACTTCGTCATTGAAGTTTTGAAGGCCGTGGTGGAAGCCGGTGCAACTACCTTGAACCTGCCCAACACCGTGGAACGTTACCGCCCCATGCTGTACATCAGCCAGATCAAGCAGGTGTACGATGCCATGCCCAAGAATGTGACCATCTCTGTTCACTGCCATAATGACCTGGGTATGGCCACCGCCGCTACCGTCGAAAGCTTCTTCGTGGGTGCAACCCAGCTGGAAGTTGCCTTGAACGGCCTTGGCGAACGTTGCGGCAATACCAACTTCTATGAAGTGGCCCTGGGCCTGCACAACTCCGGCGTGGACACTGGCCTGCACCTGGACAAGATTTACGAAACTGCCATCTTGATTTCCCAGTGGTCCGGCGTTAGCATTTATACCCGCGCCCCGCTCATTGGTGCCGAAGCGATCGTTCACCGTAGCGGTATCCATCAGGATGGCGCTTCCAAGACCAAGGACATGAAGAAGGGAGCATACCGCCCCATCGACTACTCCATCATTGGCCGTAACCAGAACGATTCCCTCAGCTTTACCAGCCAGAGTGGTCGTACCGCCGTGTACGAAATCATCACCAAGTTCGGCTACAAGCTGAGCCTGGCCGAAGCCGCCGAATTGCAGCCCATCCTCAAGAGCTACAGCGAAAAGGAAGGCGAAATGAGCGCCGAACGCGTTCTGGACGTGTTCCGCGAACAGCGCGTGAATGTGAACGGCCGCCTGATTTTCAACAACGTCGAAGTGATTCCCGACGAAGGCCGCTTTATCTTCCACTTCAAGAAGGACGGCGAAGCCCTGGTCAAGTCCGTGACCGCCGAAGGTCCTATTGAAGCTGGCCTCATCCTCATGCGCGAAATCGGCATGCCGGTGGAACTGGTGAAGTATCGCCAGGTTGTGGTTCCCGAAAAGGATAAGCTGTGGGCCGGTCGCGGTCTCAGCCGTATCGTGCTGAAGGCTAACGGCAAGGAAGTGGAAGGCCGCGGTGTTTCTAGCGATACCCTCAAGGCCAACATGCGCGCCCTCTTTGGCGGCGTGAACTTGCTGTATAAATAGGATAAAGGTTAAAGGATAAAGAAATTTCTTTCCGCTTTACGCTAATATTATGGAACTAACCAGCAGACTAACTCGTCCTTTCAAGAGGCACAAGGAATCGTTGATCGGTAAGGTCAATGGTTTTGTTGACCCTATAAAAAAGTCGTTAGCTGATCTGCGTGGTAAGATGCCTAGTCCTAAGGGTTTCGCCGGTTCCGAGGATCTAGCCTCAGAGGAATCCGCCGAGAATGGAAAGATTGCTCCAAAGGCGGAAAATCCCATAAAGCTTGGGCTGTTGACTCGTCTCAAGAACTTCAAGAATTCCTTGAAGGAAATGAGCGATTTCCAGAAGTTGATTCTGTTGACCATTGCCATTTGCTTGCCTGCCGGAATTCTGATCTCCACTATTCTTGTGGGTGTCATCAAGAAGCATAAGAAGATGTAATCTTGCTCCATTACGAGGAACGCAGTCACGTGGCAATCCAGGGCATAAAGCTGTCTAAGAGACTTCCGAAGGACTTGACCCCAAGTCCTTTTTTTGAGGAACTGGAAAAGGCGAAAGCTGAGGTTGCCGCAGAATGCGTAAGCGGGAACGTCGCACCTCTTATCGACATGACCGTCAGTTCGCCTGTTCGTGTAGGGTTGCCTGTGGAGTTGGACTCCGCGGTAGAAGAAGCCCGCAAACAGTTTGGCCATTGGTCGCCGGACGCCTCCGGCTGGCGTGAAGCCCGCGAGGCTGTAGCTGCCTACTACAAGGAACGTGGGGGAGTGTTTACTCCCAACCAGGTCGTCGTTACGGCCAGTACCAGCGAAGCCTATTCCGTATTGTTCAAGACATTTTGCGATCCCGGTGACGTCATCTTGACGCCTATGCCAGGCTATCCGCTGCTGGATACGCTGGCTCAGCTGGAACATCTGGAATGCGCACCCTATTTCTTGAAACTGATCCGCGAGAAACCGCAACGAACGCTCTCGCAGTTGAAGGCTCAGGTTGAGTCTCGGGGATCGAAGGCTGCGCAGGTTTCTGTTTCGCAGGTTTCTGCTGCGCAGTTCCGCTTTGTGCTGGATACAGACAGTCTGCTTGCCGCTCCTGAAAAAGCCCGCATCCTGCTGCTAGTTTCGCCCCACAATCCCACAGGCCATATGGTCTCTCTTCAGGAATGGAACGAGGTGGTTCGCTTCTGCGAAGAAAACAACCTCGTGCTGGTGGTAGACGAAGTCTTTGGCGACTACGGCTTCAGTGACGAAGTCAAGCGCAGTTGGCAGTATTTGAGGCGCGAGGCCCGAGGCCCAAGGCCCGAGGCAAGCGGTACCTACGGTGCCGTTTCGGATTACTTCGACTGTGGCGGAAACGATCTGGTCTTTGCGCCCGTCGATGGCCCCAAGTGCCCTATCTTCTGGCTCAACGGATTAAGCAAGGCCGTAGGCGCTCCTCAGTTGAAGTTCGGCTGGATGGCCTTCTATGCTCCTCGCGAAAGATTCGAGGAAATTCGAGCAGCTCTTGAATTTGTAGAGGACGCTTACCTCAGCGCCAGTTCCTGTGCCCAGGCATTGGCAGCTCCGCTCCTGGCACAGTCAGCGCAGTACGAAAGCCAAGTTCGTGAACGCTTACTTGCCAACTGGGAAACCTTGCGCTCAGCATTCCCCGGCAAGTACTGCCCCAAGGTACTTGGAGGTTGGTACGCAGTCCTTCATCTTGGCGAAGACGACGAGGAACTGACTCTTCGTCTGCTTCGCGAAAAACATGTCCTGGTGCAGCCAGGTTTCTTCTTTGACTTTGACGAAGACGGCTGGGTTGTCATTAGCTTGTTGCAGGAGCCGCCGCTCTTTGCCGAAGCGGTGCAAAGAATGATTTCCATGGAATAAAATTTATAGAGGGGTTGGATAATGAAAAAATCAATTACAGTTATTTCGCTACTTTGCAGTATCAGTTTCGCTGACGTAATTGTCAATACCACTGGTTCTGAAGAAATGATGTCTCAGGATAATCCAATTGCAGAGAAATGCAATGTGGATGATACCTTTGTCGAATATGTTGAAGAATTTCTTCAGAAGAACGAAAAAATTCCTGTAGAGAGCCTTTGTCTTGACGCCAGCACATCTACAAAAGAGGAACGTCAGTGCAAGACCAACGTTCCTAAACAAATTAAATGTGTCGAAAAGGCCTTGGCCAAGAAATAGTCTAGCCGTAGACTTCGTACTTGGCGTCTCTTTCCACCGGTTCTAAACCTTCGTTCAAGATCAGCTCCTTCATTCGTGCAGGACTCATACCAACGGGCACCTTGGCTCCGGCGGCGTGGGTGATCTTTTCTTCGATGATGGTCCCGTCCAAATCGCTGGCACCGGAATGCAGTGCCTTCATGGCAGTCTCGATTCCCATCTGGATCCAGTAGGCCTTGATGTGGGGAAAGTTGTTCAAAAATAAACGGGCAACCGCAACCGTACGCAAAATATCTTCTTGCGATGTCATGTTGGGAACGATGCTGTGGAGTGCGTTGTGTTCCGGATGGTAGACCAGCGGGATGAACGCGAAGAATCCTGGAGCTTCGTCTTGCAGGTCGCGAAGCATTCGCATATGGGCAATTCTGTGTTCCGGCTTTTCGATATGGCCGAACAGCATGGTGGCGTTGGTGGGAATTCCAATCTTGTGGGCTGCACGGTGGACGTCCAGCCATTCCTCGCCGGTTTCCTTGCCCGGACAAATCTGGTCTCGAACGCTCTGTACCAGAATTTCAGCGCCGCCACCAGGAAGGGCGTCCAGGCCAGCCCCCTTCAGGGTTTCCATGATCTGGAGCGGCGTTTGGCCGGAAAGCTTGGCAAAGTGTGCAATTTCTACAGCGGTAAAAGCCTTCAGGTTTACCTTTGGAAATTCCTGGCGGAGCTTGCGAAGCATCTCGATGTAGTAGTCAAAGGGATGGTCCGGGTGAAGTCCACCTACGATGTGCAGTTCCCTGGCGCCTCCGTCGATGGCAAATGCGGCCTTGTCGCGGATGGTGGGGTAGTCCCAGTCGTAGGCTGTGGGTGAATCCTTCTTGATCTTGCTGAAGGCACAGAATTTACAATGCAGCACACAGACGTTTGTGTAGTTGATTTGGCGATTATTTACCCAAAAAACGGATTTTCCGTGTCGACGTTCTTTCTCTGCGTTAGCCATGGCACAAAGTTCGTTCAATGGCGCATTCAGGAACAAATCTAGGGCTTCTTTTTCTGTCAATCGCATGGTAAAATCGTGTAAAATAAAGGATTCAAATGATTGTTTTGATTTACAACGATATAATTTAGATAATGCTTGACGGAAAGGGTGTAATTTGTAGATTTAAGTCAAGAATTTCTCAATGGAGCGAACATGAAGTTTCAGTATTTGGCATTGTCGTTTGCGCTGCTTTCCTTGGTAGCCTGCAAGGACGATTCTGCAAAGGTGCAGGGCAAGCTTGCTGAAAAGCCCGTCTCTGGGACTACTGCTGAAAGAGTTTCCGTTGCAAAGAACTCCAAGCCTGTTAGTGTGGATACTTCGGCCGAAAGTTTGGCTATTCCTTCGGAAGAGGATCCTAGCCTGATTCGTGCTAAGGTCAGCAAGGTAGTGGGTGAAGGCGAAATTACCCGCGGATACGAATACGACTGGAAGCCGATTCGTCAAGGTCAGAAGGTTGTTGAAAACGACCACGTTCGCACGTCCGTTGAATCCGAAGTGACTATTACAGCTTTCGATGGCACCGTACTTTCCATTTTCGAAAATACCTCCGTCATCATTACGGCCGAACTCCTCGGTACATCCAACAAGATTTTCCGCATCAATATCGACAAGGGTAACATCCTTTTTGATGTTCAGAAACAGAAGAAAGATCAGTTTATCTTCAAGACCGGCAGTGCTACTGCATCCATCCGTGGTACCGCAGGATTTGTTGGTAATGTGAATGGCCAGATGGTCGCCTCCCTTAAGGAGGGTGAGGTTGAAGTTACTGGCGCCGATGGCAAGTCTGTGAACATTGTCCAGAACCAGACCATCCTGGTAGACGAAAAGGGCGGCAGCAAGAAACTGAACCTGGCCTCCTCCGGAACCAAGGCTTTGACTGCGGCTCTAAGTTCTATCGCTGCAAAGCCTGACGCAGCCAAGGATCTTGAACGAGCACTTTCGACTTTCGATAACGACTACTCGGTCCGTAAGCAAAAGTTTGAGAAGAACCTCAAGTTCCAGACCAAGGAACTGGAAAAGACTATCTATGAACCAGCAGTTACCTTGAGTGCCCAGACCAATCCTGGTGTGATTGTTACCGTTCTTGGCGAAACCGATACTGTGGGAACCGATGGAATTTACAATCGCACTTTCAGCTGGGACGCCAAGTCTGATGGAACAAAGCGTTTCTTGGCAATTTGTAGCGATGGCATGGTGGAAGTTCCTTGCCATATCTGGTCTACCAATTATGTAGATACCACAGCTGTCGTTGATACTGCTTCAACCGATTCCTCTGCTGCAGTCGAAGAGCCTAAGCAGGAAGTGGTAAAACCTCATGTAAAGATCGATGGCCCTCGAGTCGAGAAAATCCATCTTCCGCCTCCCTCTGTGAATTATTTCGGAAACTTCAAGTTCCGTCTTAAGGGAATCGAAGCCGCAGACCTCAAGAATGTTGCGTCTATTGAACTTCACCGCAGCGGATATGTTCTTGAAAAAATCCCTGTCGAAAACCTCGTCAATATGTCCTTTGAACGCCAGATTCAGCTGGAACGCAATAAGATCGTTTATCTCGACGTGGTTGTCACCATGAAAAATGGCGACGTTGTCCGAGCACGAAAGACCTATGAGGTATTCTGTTATACAGACAATCATGATGAATACGTCAAGGTTGATCCAGTCCTGACTGAAGAACAGGAATACGAAAAGGTCAAGAGCGAAGCCATTCTCGAAGAGGAATAACGTTTCCTTTGTAGGTGCAGTACCTCGGGTAGATTTGAGAATAAAAAAGAGTCCGTCAGTTAACCTGACGGACTTCTTTTTGTTAAAGCGGGAAAAGACTGTTACTTAACCTTTTCGTCGAGACGGTTGTACATCTTGTTGGCAGTAGCGCGAATCTTTTCAGCTTCGGCCTTCTTGCCTTGTTCTTCCAGCATCTTGATGAATTCTTCAACCAGGCTGGATTTGATGGTCATGATTCCGTAGACTTCATAGTGGCCGTCTTCGGTTGTTTCAATCTTGACTTCGGTCATGGTTGCACCGTTAAGAACGGTGTTCACGCGAGAGGCGGAAGTGCTCTGGAAGTGTTCTGCAATTTCTTCGTTGACATCTTCCTTGAAGTTTTCGGCAAGAGCCTTAACCTGGACGTCGATTTCCTTGGCCAGGTCTACACGAGCGTTCTGGTCTGCCTTTTCGTATGCAATCTGCTTGTCCTTGGAGTTGCCGATACCCATACCTGCGGGGGTTCCCTTATCCAGGTAGGAGTTCTTAATTTTCTGCATTTCGGTCATGGCGTCTACGGCCTTTTCCTGCGGAGTGCTGGCGCAACCGAACAGAAGTGCTGCCATAGCAGTCGTTGCGAGTAATTTCTTCATATAATCTCCCTATGGATATTTGTTCTCCATAAAAAATATGAAAAAAAATGTTAAAAAAGTTTACGTGAATGAAAAAAAAAGGGGACTTTGTCTTTGAAATGTGATTTTACCCGATTCTTGAAAAAGGGGGGGGGATAAATCCGATTTCGCGTAAAAAAGAAGAAGACACCTGCAAAGCAAGTGTCTTCTTTAGTAGCGGGGGCAGGACTTGAACGCTGCGACCTCCGGGTTATGAGCCCGACGAGCTACCAACTGCTCTACCCCGCGTCGATGTTGAGTCCATATATAGAAAACCCCCTCGATTTTGTCAAGGGGGTAGATGAAATTTATAAATGATGCAAAAACGGAATGGCCTAGACGAATTTCTTTAGAATATGCTTGCTGGAGACGAAATAGTCTATGCCGCTCAAAATTGTAATCGTGGTGATAACTCCCATAACAATCTTCGGGAAGATGTTCCAGATGTCGTTGAGCCCAGGAATCATTGCGCGAACCGGGTCAATGGCGCCAAGGAGAATCATGACAATGCCGATGCCCTGGAGTGCGGTTTTCCACTTGCCGCTGCGGCGGGCCGGCATAATCAGGCCTTCGCTTGCAGCCAGGGTGCGCAATGTTTCCAC
Organism: Fibrobacter sp.; assembly: GCA_024398965.1. Taxonomy (NCBI): domain Bacteria; kingdom Pseudomonadati; phylum Fibrobacterota; class Fibrobacteria; order Fibrobacterales; family Fibrobacteraceae; genus Fibrobacter; species Fibrobacter sp. The sequence goes on from JAKSIF010000007.1 coordinate 52,705, forward strand.
GCTGGATTCACGGAAGTAAATCAAGGCCACCATCCAAACGGGTGCGTATCCTGTTGCGATGAAGCACATGAAGATGGTCATGTTGGAAATCTTGTCGCTGAAGGGATCCAGATACTTGCCCAGGGTGCTAACTTCACCGAGCTTGCGTGCCAGGTAGCCATCCAGGAAGTCGGTCAGCATAAAGCCGAGAACCATGACCAGGGAGAGTGTCTTGAACACGATGCTGTTGTTGCTGTAATCCAGGTCGTTATCGTAGAAGAACACCCACAGGAAGAAGGGCGTCAGGACGATACGGCTCATGGTGAGCTGGCTTGCGATGGAAAGGGGCTTGCGGTGTGCGGGGTCGCGGTAGTACCAGTAGGCATAAGCCGCTGTGGCTGCAAGAATCAAAAGGATGGATGTGACCATGCTGATCTGCTGGTAGTCTTCCAGGTTCAGCAGGTAAATACCCATGGTTACGGTAACGGAAAGATTTGCCAGTTTGCCCCAGCGACGCTTGCGAGGCAGGGACTTTCCTTCGCGGAGGACTCCGAGAGAGAACAGTGTATGGGCGATAAGGCGGGCTAGGATTACAACGCATCCTACGCCGAGCAGCTTTTCTGCATTTTCGTTCTGGAGGAGGTCGCGAACAAAGATGCTTGTCATGACGACAAAGGAAAGGAACCCGTCGATGACATTGAGCCAAAGCCTGTAATAGGGCTTTTCGATTTCCTGGGCCCTGAGCTGATAGAGGTTGACCCAGCCCATGATCATGGCGATAACCACGAAGGCGCAGGCGGTCTTTGCCATGCCCTGCCAAATGAAGGCGATTACAGCCAAGAAGACCACGGCGCGGAGCACGCTCCATATGCGGGTGCGCAGTCTAACTTCCTCTTTTTTCTCTTCAGGAAGATTGACGATGTCTGTCAGGTTTGAATCTTCTGTCATTTTCTCTTCTCTAAAAACGTACTACAAATCTATAAGTTTTCTTGCAGCAATTGTTTGGCGTGTTCACGAATTGTATCGGAATCGCCGCCTAACATGCGGGAAATCTCCTGGAGGCGACCTTCGTAGTCCAGATCTACAACGCTGGTGAAGGTTCTTCCGTCAATTTCCTTCTTGCTGACCGCCAGCTGGTTCTGTGCGCGGCTGGCGACCTGGTGCAGGTGGGTGATGGTAAGCACCTGGTGGTGCTTGCCCAAGTTGCGGAGGGCAACGCCAATGCTGTTGCCGACTTCACCGCTGATGCCGGAGTCTACTTCGTCGAAGATCAGCAGGGGAACATGATCCAGGTCGGCCATGACGCTCTTGATGGCGAGCAGCACGCGGGAAAGTTCACCGCCGGAAACGGCCTTCTGTAGGCTCTTGCTGCCTTCGCCAGGGTTGGGGGCCAGCAGGAATTCGATGCGGTCGGCACCGATGGGGCCCAGGGCCTGAGTTTCAATGCTTGTGGTGAACTGTGCCTTGGGCATGCCCAAGGTGTGCAGGATTTCGCTTACGGAACTGTCGTAGCGGGCGGCGGCGGCGGTGCGGGCCGCAGTCAAGAGGCCTGCGATACGGGTGAGCTCTGCCTTGGCCTTGGCGCCTTGACGGTTCAGTTCTTCAAGGTCTGCGTCCAGATTTTCTAGGCTGGACAGTTCTTCGGCTCGCTGTTCTGTAAGTGCGATAAGTCCGGACACGTCGGTGCGGTACTTGCGCTTTAGCTTCTGGATTTGGGCAATGCGGGAATTGGCCTTGTCAATTTCGGCAGCGCTTACTGCAGAAGACGGGCTAAGACGCATTAAGTCCTTGCAGATACTTTCGAAGGGATCTGCCACTTCGATAAGGGCGTTCAGGTCTTCGTCGTAACTGGGAATCTTTGCTGCCAGGGAACGCATCTTTGCCTGCAGGTTTTGCACCTGGTCCAGGAGGCCGTTCTCGTTTCCAAGAAGCCCTTGGATGTCATCCAGGTAACGGCGTTCTGTTTCGACCTTGGATGCACTGCTGACTTTTTCTTCGAGGGCTTCCTCTTCGCCATCCTTCAGTGCAGCCTTGGAAAGTTCCTCGTACTGGAACTTTAGAAAATCTTTTTGTGCGGCAAGGTTCTTTGCCCGTTCCTCAGTTTCGGCAATCTTGCTCTGGATGCTGTTCCAAAGGGCCCACTGCTTACTGTATTCAGTAAGCAGTTCGCCGTTGCCTGCATAGTCGTCAAGCATCTTTGCATGGGTGCGTGTATCGCGGAGCAGCAACTGCTCGCTCTGCCCGTGCATCTGGATCAGTTCGTCGCCCAGCTTCTGCAGGTCTGGCAGGCTAACGACGGCGCCGTTGACACGGGCGCGGCCCTTACCGTTCTCCAGGACTTCTCTGCGGATGATCAGTTCGTCATCGCTGTCGATTTCTAGATCTTCGAGAATGCTCTTGACCTGAGGTTCCTTGCTAATGTCGAAAATGGCTTCTACAACAGCCTTGTCTGCTCCGGTACGCACCATGGATGCCTGGGACTTGTCGCCGCAAACGATACGTAGGGACTTGAGAAGAACAGACTTGCCCGCGCCGGTTTCGCCGGTGATGGCAGTAAAGCCCTCGCGGAAAGGAACTTCCGCCTGGGCAATCAAAGTAAAACCATTGATAGAAAGAGACTTTAGCATAGTGCAAAAAAACTACAAAAAAGCGAATGTCAAAAGTAGACAGAAAACAATGAGAAATGAAAGGTGAAAGATGAAAAATTTTTCATCCTTCATTTTTCATTCTTCATTTCTCAAATTCCACGATGCTTCTGTAGATGGGTCTTCCTTCCTTGCGGTACTTCTTTTCGAAACCGGTCATGATGCCTTCGGTGGGTTCTGCTGTATTGCGGACCAGTACCTTGCAGCCGGGGAAGTTGTCGAATACTTCCAGGGCAACTTCGTTGTATTCCTTGTGGTCGGTGCCCCAGTAGAAGATGCGCTTGCCGGGCTTAAGTACGCGGGCAACCTGTTCCAGGAAGTCCGGGCGGAGCAGACGGTTCTTGTGGTGGCGTTCCTTGGGCCACGGATCCGGGAAGTACATATGGAAAGCGTCTACGGTGTTGTCCTTGACGCAGTCGCGGAGGAAGTAGAATACGTCGCCACGAAGCATGCTGGCATTGTCCAGGACGCCGGCCTTGTTCATCTTGCGCTGGGCGAATGCTGCCCAGGTGTAGTCCCATTCGCTACCCATGATGTAGTAGTCGGGGTGCTTTGCCGCATAGTCTGTAATGAAGCTTCCCTTGCCGGAACCGATTTCCACTTCGATATGGTCGTTGTGGCTGGGGAACATGTCCTTCCAGTCAAAGTCCAACTTGTGGGGGAGTCCGTCGGGAGTGGCGATGGGCTTACGGTCACCATTGGTGCGGAATACGTAGTGCCACAGTGCCTTGAGATTTTCGTCTTCCTTGAGGTCGCGGAAAAATTCAGGAATGACAACTTCCTTTTCGACGACTTCTTCGTTTTCTACAGTTTCAATTTTTTCTTCGCTCATAATCTGTATTCACTCTTCATCTTTCATTTTTCATTCTTCATTACAAAAAGACCACCACTCTATCTTTGAACTTCTCGGGAATGCTTTTGGCGATGACATCCTTGATGTATTTCTCGGAATACTTCATGGAGAAATGGCTCAGGATGATCTTCTCACATTTCACTTCGTCGTCGAGTTCGTTGAGGGCCTTGACAATGTCATTGATATGGCTGTGCCCTTTCTTGACGCTCATGGATTCGTCTTCAGGAGACAGGAATGTACATTCCGTTATCAGCACCTTGGACTTGAAAACTCGGCTGTTGTCCAGCAGACTTTCGCCCATGCAGTCGCCCATGAAACTGACCAGCGGGTCGTAGACTTCGCGGGTTATCTCTACCTTGTTCTTGCGGAGCTCGATAAGTTCTGCAGGAGTCTTGTCCAGGAACTCGTCCTTCAATTTTTTCTTGTAGTGGTAGATTGTTCCGCCCATGCCGGGAATGGAATGTTTGACTTCGAAGGCTTCCAGGGCAAGGTCCTTGCGGTGTTCCAGAAAGAATACCTCTCCGGCGGAAACTGGACGGATATCGGGATAGCGGAACTTGTTCTCGGCAACGCCTTCGAACATGGCCTCGGCCTTGATCCAGGCTTTTGCGCTTTCGCAAATAAAGTCGGGCATGTAGTAGACGCTGTCTCGTTCCACGCCCATCATCTTGCGGAGGCTGTGGTGACGCATCAGGCAGCGACCATGGTCGCCGTGGGCATGTGTCAAGAATACGTGATTGATGGAGGTTGCAGAAAGGGGACATTCGCCCATGTCTACGCAAAAGTCTAACTCGGGCATCTGCATGTACGTAGCCAGCCCGGAGATTGAAAATCCGGAAACGGATGTGCAGGAAGCCTCGGTGTGGACTTGCTTTAGGGCGTTGTGGATGTACTTGTTTTCTGCAGCCATGACGATAATCTTTTTCGGCATCAAATGTAGAAAAAAAGACTGCTGGAATTTTATGTACAATAAAAAATGGAAGTGCGAGATGCACTTCCAAAAACTTAGGATGTGAAATCCGTTTAGACTACTTGGTCTTTGCGTTTTCGGCAACGAGACGGTCGAAGTCTCCGCAGGTCATAGCCTCGATATGGGTACCCATTGCGCGGCTACGGGTTCTGTCGTTACCCTTCTTTTCGGGGATACGGAAGCAGAAGTCGTACACATTGCCTTCGTCGGTGGGAATGCCCATCTTGAAGATTCGGATGCGAGCGCCGTTGTTGTAAATTTCGTGGTAATCGTAGGTGTTCTTGACCTTTTCAAGACGCTTGGCCTGGTTGAACTGGAGTTCCTCGGTGATAGGGCCATCCAGGTACAGCGGCAAGGAATTCTGGAAGCGAAGTTCCATCTTGTCGCCCGTTTTAACGATAGAGGTTTCGGCAGGCTTGATCAGGTATCTTTGCTGCGGAATGTTCTTATAGCCCTTGGAGTGGTTTACACGAACGCCGCACATGTCACGCATGTCGGGCTGTGCAACAAAGTCAATATCGCGGCAAATAGGGGGGAGGTTGGTCGGAACTTCCAGGTTTTCTGCAGAAATATTGCTGGAACCGGCGCATCCTGCCAAGAGAGATGTCAAAGCGAGACCGAAAAATAACACAAACTTTGTTTTCATGGCAACAAATATAATTTTATTATTTGGCTTTGTAATAATTTTCTTCCAATATTGATAAAAAGTTGCTTATTTTAGGACGGCCTTTCTTTATAGATTTGTAAACTTTCGTTTTCAAAGCGGTAGTTTTGGGTGCAAAATAGGGAGGTTTGGTAAAATGACATGTTGTGCCCTTTAATGATGGGGGTAAATATCTATCTTTGCCGCCGGAATTGAGATTGGGTAACAAATGAATATTTATAGCTGGAACGTAAACGGGCTTAGGTCCGCTGCGAAAAAGGGATTCGAGGAGTGGTTCAAGGCCACGAACCCCGACATTCTCTGTCTGCAGGAGGTGCGGGCAGAAGAAGACCAGATCCCAGAAGAAATTGCACATCCCGAAGGATACTTTGTTTACTGGAACCCCTGCAAGCGTAAGAAGGGGTACAGCGGTGTTGGTATCTATACTCAGATTGAGCCGGATCGTGTCAATTATGGTTTTGACATGGAGGAATTCGACGACGAAGGTCGCGTGCTCCAGCTGGTTTTTCCGGACTGGGTCCTGAATTCCATCTATTTCCCCAATGGTGGCTCCGGCGACGATCGCCTGGACTATAAGCTTCGTTTCTACGATGCCTTCCTGGAAAACAGCAAGCGCTGGCTGGAAGACGGCAAGCATGTGGTTACCGTTGGCGACTACAATACCTGCCATAAGGAAATCGATATTGCCCGTCCTAAGGAAAACGAGGATGTCAGTGGCTTCTTGCCTATTGAACGCGCCTGGATGGACAAGTATGTTGAAAACGGCTTTGTGGATAGCTTCCGCCTGCTGCACCCGGACCAGAAGGATATCTATTCCTGGTGGAGCAACCGCTTTGGCGCCCGTCGACGTAATGTGGGCTGGCGTATCGACTATGCCTTCATCGATGCAGGCCTTGTTCCCAACGTGACTGCCGCGAATATCCATACTGACGTCATGGGTTCAGACCATTGCCCCATCAGTATCGAACTGGAACCGCCCTTCGCTCCGCTGCCTATCAAGGCTCACGAAGAATAGCGTGGATTAGCGTAAAGCGGAAAGTTAGCGTAAAGCGGAAAGTGTAAAGCGTAAAGAAGGAAGGTCTCGACAATGTCGAGACCTTTCCCTTAATTTTTATCCTTTAACCTTTATCCTTTATCCTATCACCTACTACCTAGTCTTCACGATGGTCCAGGCTTCGTCGAAGAGACGTGCTGCATCGCCAGGATCCTTCAGGAACACCATGCGGTTGATTTCTTCTGCAGTGGGGTTGATCACGCGGTTGTTCTTGAATTCTTCGTCAATGACTTCAAGGGATGCCTTGTTGGGTGTGGCATAGTTGATGAACTTTGCCAGCTGGGCGCCGATCTTTGCGTCAAGAATGTAGTTCATGAATGCGTAGGCGCCGTCCTTGTTGGGAGCCTTTGCGCTGAGGAGCATTGCGTCAACCCACATGAAGGAGCCTTCGGTGGGGATGGCGAACTGGAGGGTGGAATCTTCTTCGATGGCTGCCATGGCTTCGCCGTTGAAGACGATTGCTGCCCAGTCCATCTTGGAAAGAACCTTGTCCTTGCCGCCTACAGAACCGTCAAAGCCCAGGAAGTGGGGATCCTTCTTAGCTTGGAGAATGTATTCCACAGCTTCGTTGATCTGCTTCTGGTCGGTGGAGTTGGCGTCGTAGCCCTTAGCCTGCAGAGCCATGGAAAGCATGGAACGGCTTTCTTCCAGAAGGCTGAACTTGCCCTTGGTCTGCTTGGCGTCAAACAGCATGGAGTAGCTGACCTTCATGGGGTCAACGTCAGCATCGCGGTAGAGAATACCTGTGGTACCCCAGAGGTAAGGAATGGAGTAGCTGTTGGTGGGGTCGTAGCTTGCGTTCTTGAACTGGTCTGCAATGTTTACGCGGTTGGGAACCTTGCTTGTGTCGATGGGCTGGATAAGGCCCAAGTGGATCATCTGCTGGATCACCACGTCACTTGCGATAATCACGTCGTACTGGCTGGTGCCGGAGGCCTGGAGCTTGCCGATCATTTCTTCCTGGGCTTCGTACAGTTCCAGCTGGAGCTTGTAGCCAGTCTTCATCTGGAAATCCGTCAGCATCTCGGGATCGATGTATTCACTGTAGATCATTACAGTGACCTTGTCCGGATGTGCGTTGGACTTCTGTTCTTCGTTACAGCCTGCGAAGAAGCATGCTGCGGTAAACATAGCAAGAGCAAGAAGAATCTTTTTCATTTTTAGCCCTTTGGTGATTGTGTGAGTTTTAAAAGCTTACGTTCCTTACGGATGCCCTTTAGAACCATCAGGATCATGATGAACAAGGTCAGTCCAAAGATGATGGAAGACAAGGCGTGAATCTGGGGGGAGACTCCTCGCTTGAGAGAACCGTAGATATACAGCGGTAGGGTCTGAGATTCGGGACCGCTGGTAAAGAAGCTCAGGATGAAGTCGTCCAGGGACAGCGTAAATGCGAGGAGCGCGCCGGAGACGATGGCTGTAGAAAGCTGAGGCAGGATGACGCGGAACCAGGCTCCGGCGGTACTTGCGTAGAGGTCGCGGGCGGCCTCGATCTGGTCTTTGCCGATGCTTACCAGGCGGCTCTGCACCACGAGAACCACAAAGCTGATTTCCAAGGTCACATGGGCGATGGTCATTGTCAGCATGCCCGGGTCGAAGATGCTTGTCCAACTGCGGAAAAGGGCGAATACGGAAACTAGGGCGATGGCCATCAAAATATCGGGCGTCACCACAGGAACGTTGATGCTCATGTCGTAGAAGTAACCCATCTTCTTGCCCCAGGGCGTACGATGGATGCCGATAGCGAGGAGGGTTCCAAGAACGGTTGCAATCAAGGTGCTGACTACAGCGAGAATCAAGGTGTTGACCGTGGTTGTTTGCACCATGGCGTTACTTGCAAGTCCTGTGTACCAGTCCAGGGTAAAACCGCCCCAGCTTTGGCCGTGCTTGCTGGCGTTAAAGCTTTGTTCTACCACAATGAACATGGGCAGGTACAGAAGTACAAAGCCGATGATGGCAAGGACTGTTGCGAAAATGGGAAGTTTGCGCTTAGACAAAGTTCTTTCCTCCCACTCGCTGGAAAATAATCAGGCTTACCACGCTGCAGATGATGAGCACGGTTCCCAGCATAGCACCGAAGGGCCAGTCCATGGCGGAGCCGAACTGCTGCTGGATCAAGTTGCCGATAAGCATGTACTTGCCGCCGCCAAGCAGGTCGCTGATGACGTACATGCCAAGGCTAGGTACCAAGGTCAGGATGACGCTAGCAATAATTCCTGGCATCATCTGGGAAAGCACTCCGTGATAGAAGGTGCGGATGGGGCCTGCGTACAGGTCGCGGCTTGCTTCTACGATACCCCAGTCCAAACGTTCGACGCTGGTGTAGAGGGGGAGTACCGCAAAAGGAAGCATGGAACTGACCATGCCGATGTAGACAGCAAAGCTACCGGGATATAAGGAATCTCCGGCTCCAATGAGGCCGAAAAACCTGGCGATGTCAGCAGGGAACATGTCTGGCCCAAGCAAGGTCATCCAGGCGGATGTACGGATTACCAGATTGGTGCAGCTGGGGACCATGATGAGGGCGAACAGGAATGCCCGCATGGACTTGCCGTGATTGGCAATCCAGAATGCCATGGGAAGACCGAAGGCTACACAGAGAACCGTAGTGATGACCGCAATCTTGAGGCTGCGCCAAAGAATGAGCAAGTTGTCGGGAGACCAGCCGAAGGAACTGAAACCAATTAAGCGTTTGACATTCTCGATGGAAAAGTCCCAGTTGATGCTTCCGTAGGAGCCTCGCTGGGCAAAAGCAAGAACCATGAGGAAAATGGTCGGTAGTAGCAGGAAAACTAGGAGCCACAGCATGCCAGGACCTGTGAGCAGGACGCCGAATTTGCGCATGCGGGCGCGGGTGGTGAGCTTACCTTCAAAAACCTCGGTTGTCATGCAAAAAATTTAGAAAGATTCTTGCTTGTAGCTGGAGGTGGGGTTGCTTACAAAAACAAAAAATCCCTGCTTTTAGCAGGGACTTTTCGTAGAGCCCAGATCGGGAGTCGGACCCGAGACCTCTTCCTTACCAAGGAAGTGCTCTACCACTGAGCTACCTGGGCTTTTCTTAGGTGCGCCCAAAGATAGTTTAAGTTTAATCCTTTTGCAAGGGATTTTGTAAAAAGATTAATCGTCAAGAACCTGCAGGTACTGCGGTTCCATATAAAGCTTGACCTGGTCGCCCGGGTTGTAAATTTCGTCGGGGTCGGTCATCACACGAAGCTTGAGGCTTTCTGCATTGCCTACGCCGGGAAGTTCTGCAATCAGCTCCCAGTAGTCGCCACGGAAAATACGTTCCAGAATGCGGGCGTCAAAGACGTTGTTCTCGAAGGATTCGCCGGCGGTGCAAACGTGGATGTCTTCCATACGGATGGCGATGCCGCCGCAGGATTTGCCTACATTGTCGCCTTCGGATGATACTGCCCATTGAGGGTCTTTTTCCAGAACCAGTTCGCCAAAGGCTACCTTTGCTAGTTTGTCTGCAACGCGCTCGCTTTCGAGGATGTTGCATTCGCCCATGAAGGTTGCCACAAAGCGGTTTACCGGATGTTCGTAAACATCTTCGGGAGTGCCGTCCTGAACGATGGCGCCCTTGTACATCACCAGCACGCGGTCGCTAACGGCGATGGCTTCGTCCTGGTCGTGGGTCACCATGATGAAGGTGGTGTCCGTCTTCTTCTGGACTTCCTTCAGTTCCACCTGGAGCTTCTTGCGGAGGTTTGCATCCAATGCGGAAAGGGGTTCGTCCAGCAACAGAATGTCGGGCTCGTTCACCAGGGCGCGGGCGAGAGCCACACGCTGCTTCTGACCGCCGCTCAAGGTTGCGGGCATTTCGTTCTTCAGGTCGGTGATGTTCACCATTTCCATCATGGCGTTTACACGCTTCTCGATTTCGTCTTTGGGAACCTTGTGGCTCTTGAGACCGAAGGCGATGTTGTTGAAAACGTTTAGATGGGGGAACAGGGCGTAACTCTGGAACACCGTATTGATGGGACGGTGCGCCGGAGACTTGTTGGAGATGACTTCGCCACTGAGAATCACTTCGCCTGCGTCGGCCTTTTCGAAGCCTGCGATAATGCGAAGAAGCGTGGTCTTTCCGCAGCCGGAAGGACCAAGCAAGGTAACGAACTGACCGTCCTTGATGAATACGTCAATTCCCTTGAGCACGGCCTTTTCGCCGAAGCTCTTGGAAACATTCTTAACCTGAAGATCGAAAGATTTCATATTTGAGTTGTGAGTTTTGAGTTATGAGCTATGAGTCTTAAAAAGCGCGGCTACGCCGCCAAACAAAAACTCAAAGCTCAAGTCTCATTGCTCACTGCTAGCTATGCAAGTACTCGATGATGGCGTCGTGGATGGTGGTGAACACGCTGCGCAGTTCCTTTTCATCTTCTTCAAGGAGGGTCACGCGGAAGCCCTTGAGGTCGGTGCTGAAACTGGTGCTCGGCACCACGCAGATTCCCTTGGCGCCCAACAGGTAGTACACGAAGCGGTAGTCCAGGTTGTCGGTCTTGGAGCACCATTCTTCAACCTTGGCCTTGATCAGCGGATTGTCAATCTTCATGGTCTGGTGGTTGTTCAGAACACCTTCACGGAAGATGATGGTGTTGTAGAATGCACCGTAGGTGGGGTTGAAGTAAAGTTCGGGAATGTCGCTCAAGATTTCGTTGATGATAGCGGAGCGGCGGCCGATCTTTTCGTTCAAAGCCTGGCGGTGTTCCATGAAGCGAGGATCGCCCAGTACGCGAGGAATGGTCATCTGGGGAAGCGTTGTGGAGCAAACTTCCACCATCTTGGCGTTGTCCAAAGCGCGGCAGAAGGCGTCGAACTGTTCGTCCTTGTCGCGGTTGTAGTATTCAACCCATCCGCAACGAGCACCCGGCCACGGGTATTCCTTGGAAATGCCCTTCATGGCAATAGCCGGAACGTCGCCGATGTATTCGGCCAGGGCGTAGGCGTGAGCTCCATTGTAGGTAATCTTGTTGTAGATTTCGTCGCAGATGATGAAGAGGTTGTAACGCTTGGCGATATCAACGATCTTCTTCAAGATTTCCAGGGGGTACACCATGCCGGTGGGATTATCCGGGTTGAGAACCAGGATGCCTGCGATGCTGGGGTTGTACTTCACCTTATTTTCCAGTTCTTCAAGGTCCGGATACCAGTGGTTTTCGGGCTTGAGGCTGTAAGTAATGGCGGGTGCATGAGCGTGGGCAGCTTCTGCAGAGCTGTGGGTGCTGTATGCAGGAGACGGTCCGATAATGCGGGTGGTCATGGACAGCAGGCTATAGAGCGTTGCGATAGCATCGCCAAGGCCGTTGAAGAACAGAATGTCGTCAACAGTAATCTGAGCACCGCCCAGCTTGTTGGTTTCCTTCACCAGGAATTCGCGGGTTTCCAGCATGCCCTTGGACGGGCAGTAACCATAGGAACGGTTGGTCTTGGAAAGGTCCACGACGATGTCCTTGATCCATTCAGGGACCTGGCACTTCTTTTCAATGGGGTCGCCGATGTTTTCCCAGTGGATGTTCGGCATGCCCAGCGTCTTAAGGAGGTTCGCCTTCTTAACGATCTCACGGATTTCGTAAGACAGTTCCTTGGCGCCATCGGTAAGCAAACGCTTTCTCATTTTATACTCCTGTATCGTACTGAAAAATTCAAAAATTTACCGCTTAATAATAGATAAAAATTGATTTTTGAATTTCCTTGTTTTGTGGTTTATGGTTTAAATTTGGCTAAAATAAAAAGGGCTGTCCTTGCGGGACTGCCCTTTGAATTCCTTTTATCTGTTTCGCTAGTTGGTTACGTACAGACCTTTACAATTCCTGAACAGTCGCACACGATTTAACGCAGGCTCGTGCTTCCGCCGCGCCCGCCGCAATCGCTGCTGCGATGATGTTCTGTTCAAAGACGTTCTTCATATTCTGTAATATACTTCAGAAAAAAGATTGCGTCAAGACGAAGCAAAAAAAAAATTATTTTTGTAACGGAAGCGAATGCTCCTTCTTGAACCTTTAACCTTTATCCTTTCCGCTTTATGCTCCTATACGATCCCATCCGCAAGAAGGATGTTCCTGCAACGCCCGAAGAACACGTGCGCCAGGCGACCATCCGCTACTTGCTGGATCAGGTGAAGGTTCCAGAACATCTGATTGCGGTGGAATTCCCTTTGGGATCCATAGACTCGAAGACAGATGACCGCGTAGACATTATGGTCCATAATTTCAGGGCTGGAGCTACTATCGATAGGCCTTGGCTCCTGGTGGAATGCAAGGCTCCCGGTGAGTACACCTGGCCCCGCCTACAGCAGCAGCTGAACAAGTATTTGCAGATTCTAACGCCAAGCTATGTGATGCTTTCGTTGGGTGACGCTGTACGTTACTTTAAATTGGATCCCGCTACAAAGCGGTTTGAAAAAATCGAAACCCTGCCTCTGTTTCAATAGGAGTCTGCGGGGCAATCTTACTGCACTACAGAAGATACTTCACCATCCTTGAATCGGGTGGTGAGCCTGTCTCCGGATTTCAGCTGGCTTGCGTTACGGATAAACTTTCCATTAGCGTCAAGGGTGAGGGAATAACCTCGGGCCAGTGCTGTTGCCGGGTCTGCCGCCTTGACCTTGGTTTCGTATAAGTTAAATGTTGACTTGGCGAGATCTAGAATTTTTCTGGTTCCCTGCCTAAGGCCTTCGGTGTCTCTGTCGAGGCGGGCATTTTCATCGCGAAGGACGTAATGCAGGTCGCGCTTGAGATTGCTGGTGCAAACGGTCAGCTTTGTCTTTTCGCTTTGGATTCTTCCTGTAACCAACTGCTGTAGACTTGTTCCCATGGCAGCAAGATTTCGATTTTCCTGCACAAGGGAGTCCTTGGCTGCAATGGCGATTTCTGAAGCGCGCTGCTGCATGTTTGCCCAGCTATCTGCAACCCGGTCTATGAGACGTTTTGCGGTGTCCGTAGGTGTGATACAGCTTTGGTAGGCGACTTCGTCAAGAAGGCTCTTGTCGATTTCGTGGCCGATTCCGGTGAATACGGGAATGGGATAGTTGGCCACAGCCCTGCACAGGGCTTCGCTGTCAAAGAAATTCAGGTCGGTCTTTGAACCGCCACCGCGGATGATGCAGACTACGTCGAGGTCGTCTACCTTGGACAGTTGCTCCAGGGCTGCAAGAACGGAGGGCTCTGTGTCGGCCCCTTGCATCTTTGCGTAGGCGGTCATGACCTTGAAGTGGAAGGGGGAATCTTTCAGCTTGGTTGTAAAATCGTTGTAGGCTGCAGTTCCTTCGCCGGTTATAAGTCCGATGCGGATGGGAATCTGTGCCAAATCCAGCTGCTTGTTCTTATCAATCAGTCCTTCCAGGGCCAGTCGCTTTAAGATGGCGCTTTTGGTAAGAGCCAGTTCGCCAACAGTGTAAACCGGGTCGATATCAAGAACCTGGGCCTGCAATTTTCCATAGGGAATGTACAGGTCTGCTTTGATCAGAAAGCTGACCTTGAGCTGTTCCTTTAATGCAAAAGGCGTTGCGCAACTTTCGGTCTTTGCACGAAGGGCGTTGAATTTTGCGCTGAAGCAGTACAACGGAATCGTTGCTAGGGGAGAAACGTTACCTTCTTCAAAATCCGCTATGCTCAGGTAAACAATCTTGGCCTTTTCATTAATCTGGGTAATGACCCCATGAACCCACACGGCCGGAGTTTCGTCCAGCCTGTGCTTTAAAGCTTTCATGTATTGGGTTACTGAAAAGGATTTAATCTCTGCTTCCACGGTGAGAATATAACTATTTCTTTTCTACTTTTACCGTACTATGGCAAAAGTTGTATCTGCAATGGAAGTTCGTCAAAACTTTGGCTCTCTGCTGAACCAGGTTTCATTGAAGGACGAAGAAATCGTTATTGAACGCGCCGGCAAGCCCCTGGCTCGCCTGGTGGGTGTATCCGCTCCCACCGCCGGCAAGCTGGACTTCCGCGATATCGGTAAGCTTCCTAACCAGATTTGGGAAGACTAGTTCGCTGTCTTTGCAAAAATCTCTATTTCCAGCGTGTCGCGCTTAGAAGGGTCGGCCTTGCTTTCTGCTATCAGCTGGGCGGTTTCACCTTCGGCATTGGCTTGGACAACTAGATAATCTGACGAAATTTCCTGTTCTGCCTTACCATCGGCTTCGCAGTCGGAAATCTTGTAATTGTTGTTGATCTTTAAAAGGTCCTTGCAGGGAACGAACCAGGAAACGTCTTGGCCAACATACGTCCAGGCTTTGTCTTTGTAAGGCTCGGATGTGAACTGGAACTGGTTGAATCGAATCAGGTCGCCTTCGCTTGCTTCAATGGACTTGTAATATTCATCATTTTGTGGATCATAGAACTGCATGGACTTCAGAAGTCCCGGCTGTTGGATCTGGGTGAATAGCTGTAGTACATAACGAAGAGAGTCTGCAACCTGGTCCAAGGGCGATGAGTTGAGACGAAGATAATGCAGGTAGTAAGGGCCATCTGCAGGGATCTTGAGCGCGCCACCGTATACGGAACTAAGTTCAACCTGTCGCTTCTGTTTCTGGTCAAGAATTTCTAGAATGACAGGGCTGGTAAATTTGTCGTCGTCGTAATTGGAAATCCAGTGGGAGACGATCAGGGAATCGCCTTTCTTGTAGTCGCCAAGCCAAACGAACTGTTCCTGGCGAAGATTGTATCTGTAGATTGCGCTGTCTGGGGAATCCTTAGGACGAGTTCGCTTGAATACGCTACCGGGGTAGGGAATGGAATCCGGATTTGAAAAATATTCGCCTTTCTCTAATGCACGCGCTTTTGTTTTTGCTTCAAAGAATGCGTAAGGGCCGGTGTAGGCGTTGGAGAAGGATTCTGTGGAAATCTTCAAGGTCCAGTTGACGGAATCGTTGGGAACAAGGAGTGTGTCCAGATTCTTTGTATATGATCCGAGGACATTGTCTCCATCGTTTAACTGGTATTTTTTTACGTTCTTGCCGGAGGTGGTAAGGTTGACGCTGTAGCCGTCGTTGGCCGTGAAACCGATGCTGATGTAGTCCGGGGCGTCGTCAATGGAAACAATCCCGCGGATGGTGTCAGTCATGTTCATCTCAATTTCTTCTTCGTCTCCAGTAAAATTGTAGTAGGCAGTGTCGACTTGAACCAACAGACGCAAGTTGGAGTCGTCTGTAAACTTGCCTAGGATTTCTAGGTAATAGTGGTTCTTGCTGAATACGACAAACTGGTTGGAATCCTTGAATACGGCGCCGTCCTTGGATCCAAGGCTAGGAACGAAGTAGTTTGTGTACAGTGAATCCTTTTGATCTTTGGATTTGGGAATTGCAGTCAAGGTCTTGAGTTGATTGCCAAATTCACTGCGGATTTGGATCTTGTCGTCTTTGATGTCGTTTGTAGATGCGAAGACCTTGATGCGGCTTCCCTTGGGAAGGTCGCCGATATACAGGGGAATGGATGTGACGGAGCTGTCGATATAGGTTTCACTGCTGTCTATTGAGGAAGAATCTCCCTTGGACAGTTCGATGTTAACCTTCATGGTGTCGTTGATGGAAATTTCGCCGCGATAGTCGATGTCGGCTCGAGTACTAAGAGAACTGCTTGAACTATAGGACGAAATGGAGGAACTGCTATCGGTGTTTTCCGTGGATGCACTTGATGAATCGTCTCCACAAGCGGTGAAAACAGCTGAAGCGGCAAAGGATGCAAGACCGAATTTAAGGTTTTTTTTGAAACTCATCGTCAGTCTCCTAGTTCAAAATGTAGAACTTCTGCTCTGCTGTAAAGGCCTCGCCGATAACCTTCAGGATGTACCGACCAGTGGGGAACGCCTTGGCCTTGAACTTGAAATTAGTTTTCTTTTCGCCTTCAAGTTCTCGTGCTGCAACGGTAAGCATTCTCTTGCCGAATTCATTCATGATTTCGATTTGAACGAATTGCGGGTAGCCTACAGTCAAGTCAAAATTGCATTCAAGGGAATAGATGTCGATCTGAACCTTGGTTAAGGTGTAGCCGCCGTCCATGGCTTCTCCTCCGACAGAACGGGTGTTGTCGAAGTAGCCTACGTATAGAGCAGGTGCGAACTGCTTGCCTGCAGCAGGGGAGTTGAGGACTGTTTCACCGGGTTCTACCGCGGTGAGAATCAAGGTGTACAGCCCGGAGCTATGCTTTCGTTTGAAAAAATCGGTGAGGGTGGGAGTCCTTAGGAATGCACCAAGAGGTGCCTTGGGATTAAGAGTGATGATGCCGAGGTATTCTGCATACTTGGTGTCAACACCGCCGCCGGAATTCTTACGGATGTTGAACTGTCCTCCGGCCTGGGGGAGATTTGCGGGGGCGTTTTCCCAGGTAAGTTCGTTGTCTGGCCAATCAATGCCGAGCTTCTGGTCGCCAAAGTTCATGTCCTTGGAAGTTTCCTTGAGACCGAAGATATTGAACTGCACGGGCTTGGTTATGCTGTCGGGCATGTCCAGCTGTAAAGCGACGTCAAATAGGGGGCCAGGAAGAGCGGAGAGGTCGTAACGTAGGTAGAGCTTGCCTGCGCTTCCGGATATGTTTGCGACCCTCATTTCCGGGTCGGTATTGTGAGGGCTGTAGTTGTCGAATTCCGAAATCCAGGTGGCTGCGCCGCGACCGCTGGGAATATTGTCGCCGCTATGGTCCAGGGTTGTGTATTTCTTATCGAAAACGTAGATCTTGCCTGTGTCTGCTCCGGTCTGATAGCCGTCGTCACCTGTCATGATAATGTTGTAGCGACCGCTGGCGGTAAAAGAAACGTCGGTGGAGTAAGCCATGCTGTCGGAGAAGACAACCTTGCCGGGGCCAGTTCCTTTTTTCCAGCGGACAGGTACTTCGCAAAGTCCGTCTCCGCGGCCGTCGTCAATGACAGAACCTGTTACGCGGAGTCGGTTGGGCTGGACCAGGAGCATTTCCTTGGGGATGGTAACCTGAGGCTTTTCGTTGGCGCCCTGCTTGGGTGCGTAGCCGACGAAAAGGGGAAGCCTTGCTCCGCCTTCTTCGTTACGAGGGAGATCTTTTCCAAAGAGGGACTTGATGGCAGAAGCCTGTCGTGATTCTTCGACAATCTTGTGATATGGATTTCCGCGGCGCAAGGTTTCCCTAAGTCCAGTAACGGAAAGTCCAGAGTTGTCATTGATGAACATGGGGCGGTCTTTTGCCTTGTCGCTTGCTTCGATTTCGACTCCAATCAGTTCGGCGTTCGCCTTGTTGAAGTTCTGCAGAATTGTATTGCCTTTCTTGGCGGTCAGTCCAAGAATCCAGATGGTGCCGCCGTTGTTGGTAATCTTGGGTCCCTTCGTGTCGCCAATCATGGTGACTTGACGGCCCCACAGTTTCTGGTGGTTAATCTGGATTGTTCCCACGGCAACGTCTTCAAGATAGACGTCTCCAGTACCGATTTCATCGGTTTCCAGGGATTTTACCATCATGTTTTTCAGCAAGATGGATCGGGTAGATTTCTGGATGATGCCGCTGCCGAATTCGGAGAATCGTTCAATGGTCAGTTCGTTAAAGGCGCCCTTCTCGATGATGAACTTGCCCTTGCCATCGATGCGACCTTCGATGCCGATTAGACGGCGAACACGGTTGCGGATATAGATGTCTCTATTGATTGTCCAACGTCCTCCTGGAGGGAAGAATATGGTTTCTGCACCATCATCGATGGCGTCTTGAATTGCCTTGGAATCGTCTGATCCTGTGCTGGATTTTCCACCGTAATCGCCGGCAATGGTTATCCAGTTGTCGGCCTTCTGTTCCGCAAAGTTGGGTGTTTCTGCAACAGCGACTCGCATAGACTGCTTTGGGCTGTGGCATAGCTGCTTGCTTTCTTCAGAAGTGAATTCAATAATCTCGTTTGGAATTTCTTCCTGATATCCTTTCTTTTTGCTCTTGATTGTTTTAGCGTATTTGCTGATTTTCATGGAACGGATGAATAATCCGGCGTCGTTCATGATTGCTGTCGTTGGAACGGATTTCTTTTTACCTGGATCGTACTCTAGCAGACCATCTACAAGACTCAACATGGCGTAAGGACCATGGTTATATACGGCTGGAACGCCGCCCTTGAAACGCAGGGCTCGCGCAGCAACGTTCATGTTCTCGTTTTCAAAACCGACTTTTTTCTGGCCACCGAGGGTGACATGCTCCAGGGTAATAGTACCCTTTTCGCCCTTGGCATATATGCCGATGTTGAATCCGCGAACTTCGACATTCTTGATTAAAAGTGGGCCTATGTTTTCACTGAAACTGAGGTCAACTCCGTAAACGCCGGTGCTGTCACCGGAATAGATTTTTACGTTAGAAAGGGTACCCTGGTTTGCTGCGTTAAACTGGATGCCGATGGCACCGGGATTTCCCTTTCCGGTTCGAATGGTCATGTCTCGGACTGAATTTCTGATTTTCAGTTCTGGCCCCATGCCAGTAAAAATAACAGCCTTCGGAAAATCAGCGTTGTCGAACCCGTAGGTGGAATCAGCCAATTGGATGATTGTTCCGCCCATGCTTTGACCCTGCAGAATGGTTCTACGGCTGGAGGTTTCTGCCTTGCCAGTTTCTGGCCAAACCAGTTGTTCGGAGATTTTGTAAATCCCGTGAGGAAGGTAGATGATGTAGTCGCCGTCGGGATGGTCGTTTAACGCCTGTTGGATGGCCTGGGTGTCATCGGTCTTGCCGTCAGCCTTGGCGAGGTAGGGTTCCTTGGTTACATTGATCACCGTCTTCCCTAGGGGAAATTCCACCTGGGCAAAAAGGGATGCGGTAAACAGAGCCACAAAAAGCACGAAAACGCGATACATATTAACCTCCAAACTACCTTTTAATATATGTTTTTATTCAGGAATGGGGTAATATGTTGCAGCTAGTCTCCGCATTTCTCAAATACAAAGGGGTTATGGTCACCCTGAACCTTAAAAATACGGCGGTCGCGCTCACATTCCCTCGGTGTTACCGGGTACATTTTGTCCCAGGCTTCGAACAGCTTGCGGTCTTGTGAAGAAAGCTTGATTCCGTAGGTCTTTTCCATGTAGAAACTGACTCGGGCGATGATGCCGCGGGCTTCTTCGCGGGGCTGGGCCTTTTTCTCCTTGAAGTCAACGATTGTCTTGCATTTGCCGTACATGGGCGTAGGATCGTTGGTCCACTGGCTGTACATGAAGTTGTTGCGGTCTCCATTGACTTCGCCAATGGCCGGATAGAGGTTGTGGAGGTCACCTTCCATGATCTTGAAGGTTGTGTCGTTGGCGCTGCAGTTCTTGCGGCCACCCTCTTTCCAGCAGGGAAGGAAATGCCCCATGTTGTGGGCTGTCACGATATGCTCCCATTCGATGGACTGGGCTCGCTTGAAACTTTTTCTGTTGGGATTGTTTCGAGGTTCAAAGTCGCAGCTGCTGAAATCCACCGTCTTCTTGTCCAGATACTTGCAGCCACAGTAAAGGGTTTCCTGCAGGTCGCCGTAGTAGATGCGCCGCATCTGCTTTCCTGCATCGCGGTAGTTGTAATGCTGGGGCTTTGCCTCGGGATCAACCTTGGCGAAGGATTCCGTAAAGAGAATCAACAAGACGATGGCAAGAAGAGCCAACATGGAAACTGGAGCAGATTTAGAAAACTTGCGACGCATGTATAAACCCGATATAAAAAAGACAGGACCAAGGAACCTTGGACTCCTGCCTTGAAAGTAGATTATTTTTGATCTGTTGTAATGAACTTGGTTTGCTGAGGCCCGCGATTACTAAGGCCTGCGATTACAGCGCAGGGTCCTTGGCGTTGTTGGCAGCAAAGGCTGCTGCGCGATCGATGCAGGTTCCGCAAGTTCCGCAGGGCTTGTCTCCACCTTCATAACAACTCCAGGTCAGTTCCAGAGGAGCCTTGAGGTTTAAACCTTCCCTTACCACATCGGCCTTGGTCATACCCGCGAAGGGTGCGAAGACCTTGACTTGGTTGTAGGTTCCGATGGAAATGGCCTTGCTGATGGTTTCCACAAATTCGGAACTGCAGTCGGCGTAGGCATTGCCGGCGGCATCGTCCCCGTGGGCACCAAGATAGAGCGTTACGTCGTCGTTTTCAAAAATGCTTTGGGCAAGGCTAGCGCAGGCGCTGAGCATCAGTCCGTTTCTGAAAGGAACGTAAGTGGATACCTTGCCGTTTGCGGCAGCGGAATTAGCCGGTGCCGTGGCAGCCTGTTCTGAAATTTGCTCCGCGTAGCTCTTGTGACTGATTTCCTGGGAGGAATTTGCCAGCAGGGAACAGTTGGAATACTGAAGAATAGTGGAAATGTCCAGCTCGTAATGGGGCAAGTTGTAGAAGTCTGCAACGGCCTTGGCGCTATCCAATTCCTTGCGATGTTTTTGCCCATAGAAAATGGATGTGGTGACCACGTTTTCGGCGCCAAACTTGGCTACAGCCATGGCGACACAGACGGTGGAATCCACACCGCCCGATGAAAGAACGATTGCTTTTTTCATGATAATGTCCAAGGTTCCAGGCGTGAGGCCTGGGCTGCTGTTTACTTCCAGGAGTTACGACGGTCAACGCTTGCGAACAGGCGGTCTGTAGCCTTCTGTTCATAAACAGTACCCGGCTTGCCGTAGTTAGCGAAGGGGTAGATGGAAATGCCACCGCGGGGGGTGAAGATACCTTCCACTTCGATGTACTTGGGATCAAGAAGCTTAATCAGATCCTTCATGATGATGTTGGCACAATCCTCATGAAAGTCCCCGTGATTACGGAAACTGAACAGGTAAAGCTTTAGGGACTTGGATTCCACAATGTACTGGTCTGGAACGTAATTGATGCGGATTTCTGCAAAGTCCGGCTGACCAGTCTTGGGACAGAGGGACGTAAATTCAGGGCAGTTCAGCATGACCATGTAGTCGTTATCCGGATGCTTGTTTGGAAATTTCTCCAACACGTCCGGGTCGTAGTCGTACTTGTATTTGGTGTTCTGGTTACCGAGGAGTGTAACTCCTTCCAGTTCTTCGCTAGACCTGCCTGAATGCTGGTCAAAATAATCCGAAAAGATTTCGGCCATAATGTGCTCCTAGTTTTGTTTTAAGACAGGCGGAATTTCGAACTGTCTTCTCTTGCGATTATCCATAATATAGAAAAGTTTTTTGGATAGTAAGAGTCGGGACTGGGTTTGCTATATTTTGGACATGCAAAACGCTGGTATGGAATATCTTAATTCCCGACTGATGTTCGGGATGGTGCCCGGTCTGGAATCAACCAGAAAGCTCTGTGAAGCCATGGGAAATCCTCAGAAGAAATTCAAGACCATTCATGTGGTGGGAACCAACGGAAAGGGCTCCACCAGTTTTTATCTGGCCGGAGTGCTGCAAGCACACGGTTTCAAGACAGGCTTGTTTACCAGCCCCCACCTTGTAAGCCTGCGTGAAAGGATCCGCGTAAATGACTTGCCTATCGGTGAAGAAGATTTGGATCGTCTTCTTTTGAAAGTGAAGGCTGCTGCAGACGCTATTAATTCTTGCGCTGGGGCAGGGGAGGCCATCGAGCCTACGTTCTTTGAGGTCCTTACGTTGGTTGGATTCCTATACTATGCGGAACAGAATCTTGATGTTGCTGTTCTTGAAGCGGGCATGGGAGGCCGACTTGATAGTACGGCGGTTGCCGAAGGTGAACTGACGGTTCTTACCAGCATTGGCTTGGAACATACAGAAGTGCTGGGCGCAACTGAAAGCGCCATCCTGAAGGAAAAGATGGCTGTTGGCGGCAAGACCTATGTTGTTGGCGGGCTGTCACAGGAACTTCTGGAAGAGGCAAGGCTGTTCGCCGCTTCCCGTGGGGCGGAGTACGTCGTGCCGTCGATTCGTGATGATATTTCTCTGCCAAACTTGGGACAGCATTATGTAGAAAATGCAAGTTTGTCTCTTGCTGCCGCAAAGTTGTTCTGCGAAAAAGTTGCCGGGCGAAATGCTGCCAAATCGGGCTGTGATGGCATCGCTTATGACGACGCTCTGGCCGTCCGTATCCTAGGGAAACGCTCCTGGGCTGGCCGCATGCAGACCCTGGCCAACCGCGAAGGCCGTGTGGATTACATTTTGGATGGAGCCCACAATTCTCACGCGGTTCGCCGTCTTGTCCAGGCTTTGGATCGCTACTATCCGGGTGTCAAGTTCCATTGCGTCTTCGGCGCCCTCAAGGACAAGGATGTGGACGAAATGCTTAAGCTGATGGCGCCTCATGTAAGTCATTGGCACATCACAAAGACTCCTTACCCGCGGTTTCGGGAACTGGATGACTTACGCTCCCAGCTGGCGGCCTTGAACTTGCCGGTAGCAACCGAGGGCCTGCTCAGTCGCGAATTCTTGGACCGTGTCCGCGCAGCATCAGAACTCCCCGTATTGATTACGGGAAGCCTTTACATGATTGGCGAAAGTGTGCAGGCCTTGAAGAAGGATTACGAGGGCCTTGCATTTTTCCGCGGGCTAGACCAAACAACAAACGAACATCGCTAACTCTGGCGGACACTAATAAAATCAGGTTGTCGCTGATAAAATTAGACGACCGCTATTGAAATCTGGCGGACGTTAATGAAAAAACGCGCGGTTTAAACCGCGCGTTTTTTGATGGGAGTTATCTGCACATGTCAAAATAGACTGTGCAGACCCTCGTCTTATTTATTCATCTGCTTGATCAAGTTCAGAGCGGAACCGGCCTTGAACCATGCCCACTGCTGTTCGTTGTAGGTGTGGTTCAGGGTGATGTTGTCGGCGGAACCGTCTTTGTGGTGTGCCACCAAGGTGAGCGGCTTGCCCGGAGCAAACTCGGTGAGGCCGAGAATGTCGAACACGTCCTGTTCCTGGATCTTGTCGTAGTCTGCCGGGTTAGCGAAGGTGAGGGCCAGCATGCCCTGCTTCTTCAGGTTGGTTTCGTGAATACGAGCGAAGCTCTTCACGATCACAGCCTTAACACCCAGGAAGCGGGGTTCCATAGCAGCGTGTTCGCGGCTGGAGCCTTCACCATAGTTTTCGTCACCGATAACGATGGAGCCGATGCCCTTTTCCTTGTAAACCTTAGCAAGTTCCGGAACTTCCTTATAGGAACCGCACTGGCAGAGAACCTTGTTGGTTTCGCCGTTGAAAGCGTTCACAGCACCGATGAGCATGTTGTTGGAAATGTTTTCCAAGTGACCGCGGTAGTTGAGCCACGGACCTGCCATAGAAATATGGTCGGTGGTGCACTTGCCCTTGGCCTTAATGAGGATCGGAGCGCCCATGATGTCCTTGCCGTCCCATGCCGCGAACGGTGCCAGAGCCTGGAGACGCTTACTTTCCGGATTGATGGTCACGGTGATGGAGGAACCGTCTTCTGCCGGAGCCTGGAAACCAGCATCCTTCACTTCGAAGCCGTTGACCGGGAGTTCGCACTTTTCAGGAGGATCCAGCTTCACAGCCTTGCCTTCGCCATTGACGAGGGTATCGGTAGCCGGGTTGAAAGTGAGCTTGCCGGAGAGAGCTGCGATTACAGCCATCAACGGGGAAGCGACGAAAGCGTGAGTGTTGGGGTTGCCATCGGCGCGCTTTGCAAAGTTACGGTTGAAGGAGTGGACGATGGTGTTCAATTCCTTCTTGTCGGCACCAGCACGGTCCCAACGGCCAATGCAAGGACCGCAGGCGTTGGTCATGATGGTTGCGCCAAACTGCTTGAACAAGTCAATGAGGCCGTCGCGTTCAGCGGTGTAGCGGACCTGTTCGGAACCCGGGTTGATGATGAGCGGGCACTTGGGGGTAAGACCCTTGGCCAGAGCCTGCTTGATCATGCTTGCAGCCATGAACAAATCTTCGTAGCTGGAGTTGGTGCAGGAACCGATGAGGGCTGCGCTAACTTCGTCCTTGGATTCCGGCTTTGCGTCTGTTGCCTTGATGGATTCTGCCATGTCGGTGATAGCGAAAGCGCGGTCCGGGCTGAAGGGGCCATTGTAATGGGGAACGAGAGTGGAAAGGTCGATTTCCACAACGCGGTCGAAGTACTTTTCCGGTTCGGCTTCCACTTCGGGGTCAGCCTGGAGGTAAGAGGCAATCTTGTCGGCGGCTGCGGCAACGTCTGCGCGGCCGGTAACCTTCAGGTAGCGGCTCATGGAATCGTCGTAGCTGAAGGTAGAGCAGGTGGCACCCACTTCTGCACCCATGTTGGCGATGGTAGCCTTGCCGGTAGCAGAAAGGCTGCGAGCGCCTTCGCCGAAGTATTCGATAATAGCGTTGGTGCCGCCCTTAACGGTGAGGATGCCAGCCAGCTTCAGGATGATGTCCTTAGCGGTTGCGAAGCCCTGGAGCTTACCGGTGAGCTTCACACCGATCATCTTCGGGTACTTCAGTTCCCAGGGGAGGCCAACCATGGCGTCCACAGCGTCTGCACCGCCAACACCGATAGCCAGCATGCCGAGACCGCCTGCGTTCACCGTGTGGGAGTCGGTACCGATCATCATGCCGCCCGGGAAAGCGTAGTTTTCAAGCACCACCTGATGGATGATGCCTGCGCCCGGGAGCCAGCAGTCAATGCCGTACTTTGCGGAAACGGACTGGAGGAAGTCGTACACTTCCTTACTGTCGGACTTTGCCTTGGGAAGGTCAATTTCCACACCTTCCTTGGCGATAATCAAGTGGTCGCAATGTACAGAACTTGGAACAGCGACCTTGGATTTTCCAGCAGTTGTAAACTGGAGGAGGGCCATCTGGGCGGTTGCGTCCTGCATTGCCACGCGGTCCGGATGGAATTCGGCAAAATCAGTACCACGAACATACTGCTTGGATTCTGCACCGTCGATCAAATGGGTGTAGAGAATCTTTTCTGTTAACGTGAGGGGGCGGCCAAGGAGCTTGCGTGCACCGTCAACGCGGACCGGCATCTTGGCATAGACCTTCTGGATCATGTCGAAATTAAAAAGCATAGTTACCTCGAGTTAGTAGACAGTAGAAAGTAGATGGTAGGAAGTTGTTGCTTCGGCGGTCTACAGGCGACAGTCTTGAATTTCATGTGCATAAGTTAGAAAATGTCGAAACTTATGTTTGAAAGCTTGCAAAAATTGTGCCAAAAATGCAGACGTAGGCAGTGTCTTGACTTTTGAAGATTATTCCCTTACATAAGATAAACTTTCATTCCTTCGTCCTTTAACCCTTGATATACATGGTGTCGATTTCGAAAAATATCAAGTACTTCTCCACGGATCTCCTTATAGCGTTCTTCGATTGTTAAAATTTCATTTATGTTGTCATTATGTATTTTTGTGGCGTTCTTGAAATATAGAAAAGGCTGAATGTCATAAAATGACAAAAGAACTGCTTTGGATGTAGATGCCAATTTTAGGTGTTGAAATTATGCGTGCGTTCTGTTTTTTTTCTCCAAAAAAATGTGGAATTATCTATGTTTAGTGTGTTGTAGAGCTTGATGAACGGTTTTAAGGAGGACGTTCTTATGAACATGAAATTTATTAATGGTTTCTTTGCTGCTGTTTTGGCAACCTCCATGATCGTTGGCTGCGATGATGATTCGTCTTCTGTGTCCGCACCAAAGGATGATCCCGTGTCATCGTCTAGCGCTGAAGAACGTTCTTCGTCAAGTGTCATTCTGAGCGATAGCGATATAGAATCGTCGGGGACTTCGTCCCCTTACGAAATCTTATCCTCTGCTGAGGAAGAATCTAGCAGTTCTTCGGAAGTTGCAGTGAGTTCTTCTTCAATTGTTGCGAATTCGTCGAGTTCGAACGATGACGTGGATAGGTCTTCTTCATCTGACATTGAGGCGGAATCTTCATCCTCGTCATCCTGGAGCAGCGCAGCGGCGATAGGATCCAGTAGCAGCATCGCTTCGTCCAACAGTTTCAATGACGGCAGCGAATATGACGCTACTGCAAACACATTGAAGGACCTTCGCGACGGTCATACTTACAAAACAGTAACCATCGGTACACAGATCTGGATGGCGGAAAACCTGAATTATGCCTATACAGGCGTACCTTACCAATTCGTCAAATATACAAGCTTCTCCTCGGACTCCACTAGTTGGTGCTATGACAATGAGGTTGCCAACTGCGACAAGTACGGTCGCTTGTATACTTGGGCTGCTGCCATTGACTCAGTGACTCTGGCAAATAATGCTGACAATCCACAGATTTGCGGATATGACAAGACTTGTATGTTATCGACTGTTACTCGGGGCGTTTGCCCCTCTGGTTGGCACTTGCCCTCTATGGATGAGTTCATCACCCTGATGGATGCTGTTGGAGGTTATGCTACTTTGGGTATTGTTCTTAAGTCGCAAATTGGTTGGGAGTCAAAAGAAGGTGTGCCGGCAGGCACTGATGCCTACGGTTTCTCCGCGCTTCCCGCGGGCTTCGGGTTCTATGATGGTGTTTTCTCAATTGTCGGCAAATTAGCTTACTTTTGGTCTAGTAGCGAAGACCAGAGTGACGGTGCCTACGGCCTGGACTTGTCCTACGATGACGAGGAGGGCGACATAGTCGGCCGCATCAAGAGCTGCGCCTTCTCGGTACGTTGCGTAAAGGATTAGACGCTGTGTTACGTGTTGGGCGATAATTTTCGCGAATAATCTCAAATCCAAGCTTTTCCACATAGAATTGCTTTAAAACTTCGTAGTTTGAAACGATGATGACAACGTGGTGGATTTGATCAAATTTCATGAGTTAGCTTCTATATTGAGAAATATAACATCAACGGGATTCCTTTCTTTTTTCCTATTTTTGCGGCATAATGAAAATCCTTCAGATCAACAAGATTTTTAATCGCTTGGGTAAGTTCCAGACAGCCCATCGTCGTGGAATTCTTATTGGGATTATTCTTTTTACTCTGGCTGCCGCTGCCGGCATTTTACGTTTTGAGTTCAGTTTTACAAATGATGGCTGGTTTCTGGAAGGGGACCCGGCCAAGGTCAATGCGGAAAAGTTCCGGGAGCATTTTGGAAACGACGCCAGCGTTGTGGTTCTGGTAACTGCGCGTGAAGTTGGTAATGTCGCAGAATCCGCGCCAAGTGTCCGTGATTCCGCAATCCTTGAAATGCGGGATACTCTTTCTCGCTACATGCTGGCGAACATTCCTCTGGCAAAGGAAATCCATTCCATCGAAAACACCGCAGGTACCGAGGCGCTGCTTCACCTGAGTCTAGAACGTTACACGGATCCGGCTGATGATGCTGCAAAAATTGGCCGCGCAGTAGCGGACATGTTGAAGCGTCCGGAGTTTAAGTCTGAAAAGTGGGACTTGAACGCCGGCGGCGAACCCTATCTTGAGGTGGCGAAGAACGATTCCACCATGCCCCAGGCGGCACGTTCCGTAGTTATCGGCGTGTTCATCATGATTTTCTGCCTGGCCTTTTTCACCCGAAGTAAATTCGGTGTGCTGGTGCCCCTGATGGCCATTGCCTTTGCCATGGCTTCTGTGTTTGGCATTTGCGGCTGGCTGGGCGTTAAGCCTGACTTTACCTTGTTTACGTTGCCCTTGGTGCTGGGCATGGCCTTAAGCGTAGGCTATTCCATCCACTACATAAACAGTTTCAAGCAAGCATATCAGCGACTGGAAACCTGCTTTGGCAATCGCCCGAAAAATCGTGATGAAGCCCTGGTGGAAGCGGTAACGGAAACGGGCTGGCCCATCTTCTTTACGGTGGTGACTACGGTTGCTTCCATGTTGTCATTTTTGGTTGTGGAAATGCCTGTGATGAAAATCGTGGGCTCCATTTGCGCCGCCATGGTTTTTGCAGTTTACCTGTACGTGATTATTCTGGTGCCCATCTTGTTTAGTTATGACGGTAAGGGCAAAAAAGCGGTCGCGAAACTTGCAAACGATGAAGGCCGAATTGAAAAAATCCTGGTGAAGATAGGTGGCAAGGCTTTGAACATGAAGCTGCCGATTGCCTTGGCTTCTGTTGCCGTTGCCGTAGCCAGCGCCATTGGATGCATGGGGCTGAAGGTGAATATGGAATATGTGGAAATGTTCGGTACCAAGTTGCCTTTTGTGGAGCGCCTGGTAGAACTGATGGATTCCGAACTGGCCAATGTTTATTCCTACAACGTGATGATTGATTTGGGCGATGATTCTGATTCCGCGTCCTTCAAGAATCCCGAAAAATTCGCCGCTTTGGACAGTGCCGTTACGGACTTGTCAAACCTGCCTCTGACCAAGTTCACCGAAGGAAAGGCCCGTGTGATGGTGGGTGGCGTTACCGACGATTTTAGCACCGCCTACATTCATGTGGAACTGAAGGAGTGGAATTCCAAGCAGATTGATGTTGATATCGACAGCGCCCAGGCTCTTGTTCGCCATTATTTCCCTAAGGCCGATGTGGGTGTAGAAGGTTATGCCGTGGAACAGGCTTCCATGAATAACAAGCTGGTGAAGGGTGAAATCAAGTCCGTGTGCGTATCCTTTGTGATGATAGTCCTGCTTTTGATTGCATCGTTCATGAGCGTGAAAACGGGATTGATTGGCATGATTCCCAACGTGGCTCCTATTCTCGTGATTGGCGCAGTCATGGGCTACTGCGATTTTAGCATGGACATGATGACCATGATGGTGATTCCCATGGCCATCGGTATAGCGGTGGACGATACCATCCACTTTGTCAATCATTCCAAGCTTTGCTTTGAACGATGCGGTAACTATCGCGAATCTGTTCTTGCCACCTTCAGGGACGTGGGCAAGAGCATGGTGAGCACCACCATTATTCTTTGCATGATGTTCCTTGCCTACATGGTAAGCCCTGTGACCATCTTCTTTAGGGTGGGGCTTATGGCAAGCATTGGCCTTGTGACTGCCCTGGTGGCGGACTTTACCATTACGCCGGTGCTGATCGTGCTGACAAAACCCTTCGGTAAAGGTTTTAAAAATCAAAAATCGGCTGGATTACTCCAACCGATTATATTGCAAAATTTGTGCCAAGAATTGAAGTGAAAGCTAGTTGCAGTTATCCGGGATATCCAGGGTGTAGGAACCGTCTGCTTTGAAAAGGGTGTCGGGGACGCAAGATGGCTCCTCGAAAGCGTCGTTGCCGGCGGGTACTTCGTAGTCAAGGTCTTTTTGCTTACATTTCTTGATAGCCTGTTCCTTTGTCCTCGCGATTGCGATAGAATCGGACACTGTATATGAACCGAATGCGACTTCTTTGATGTAATCATCTTCGCAAACCACGTACGCACCATTGGCTGTATCAGCGCTTTGGGTCATTTGGTTACACATGTCTTCCATGGTCATTTTTGTATAAGGTTCCATGCCGACGAAAACAGTTACTGTGATGCTGTCGTTTTTGATGAGGTTGCGGTATATGGCCTTGATTTCAAATCCTGATTGAAATTCAATGGAGGATTCAATGACTTCATTTCCTTTTTCATAAACGGAACATTGGAATCCATTGATGGAATCGCCTTTGGCAACTGAATAAATTTCACTTCCGTAACCTGCAGGATTGTTTGCCCAGCGCTCGGGGAAAACGCCGCTGGTTTCATCGGCATCGGTGCCGCTGGAACAGGCGTTGATTAATGCGATGGCGAATGCGCTAACCCAAATAAACTTTGACTTGATCATAGTCAAATAAACCTCCTAATTTCTGTATGCAAAAAAAATAGAAAAAAGTCCTGCGATTTGGCTCGCAGGGCTTTTTGTTGAACTAAGTCTGTTAATTACTTGTCCAGACAATCGTCCAGGACAGCGATAATCTTTTTCTTTTCCATATGCTGGCCGATGAAGACGAGGCGAATGATACGGTCTCCGTATTCATCGTCCCAAACCTTCTTCAGGTCAGGATTCTGGGCAAGAATGTATTCCTGAGTTTCCTTGCTTTCGGCAGCGAACCAGCGGCCGAAATTCTGGGCGGTAGCCTGCTTGCCAGCCTGTTCGAACAGGTAGCTTTCGGTACGTTCGTCTGAGAACCACAGGAGACCCTTGGTGCGGATGATTGCGTTAGGATAGTCATCCAGGAATGCTTCGAACTTCTTGCGATCGAAGGGACGGCGGCGTTCATACACGAAGGTAGAAATGCCGTATTCGTCACCATGGGGATGATCCTTGTCGTGATGATGACCGCAGTGGCAAACGCCGTGTTCGTGATCGCAGTGGCTGTGGTCTTCGTCATCGTGATGGTGATGATGCTCGTGATCATCGTCGTCGTCATCATCGTGGTGATGGTGGCAAACGCCATGTTCATTGTCGCAATCGCTGTGGTCTTCGTCGTCATGATGGTGGTGATGTTCGTGTTCGTCTTCATCGTCATCATCATCGTGGTCATCGTCGATCTTGTTCAGTTCGATGGCCCAGGCGGCACCTTCAGCAACCTTGTCGAAGTCAAACTGCTTGGTGTCCAGGATTTCCTTCATTTCCACCTTGCCGAAGTTGGTCTCGATCATCTTGGCGGTGGGCTGCAGGGCCTTCACCACAGCCTTCACATGTTCCAGGTCATTCTTTGCAAGGCTGTCCACCTTGTTCAGGATGATGGTGTTGCAGAATTCGATCTGCTGGATCAGCAGGTTTGCAATGTCGGTTTCTTCCAGGTCCTTCTGGAGAAGCTTGTCGCCACCGGCGAATTCGTCGGCCAAACGGCAAACGTCCACCACTGCGGTTACGCTGTCCAGATGGCAGGGGAGAGGTTCGCCATTCTTGCTCTGGAGCTGGGAACCGGCCATGCAAATGGTCTGTGCGATAGGTACGGGTTCGCAAATGCCGCTGGCTTCAATAAGGATGTAGTCGAACTTGCCGGTTTCAAGAATTTCGGCAATCTGTTCCAGCATGTCCTGCTTCAGGGAGCAGCAAATGCAACCGTTGGAAAGGGGCACCAACTTGCCGGAATCTTCCTTGGTGATGTTTCCGCCCTTTTCGATAAGGGTCTGGTCAATATTGACTTCGCCAATATCGTTGACGATAACAGCTACGTGATAGCCTTCCTGATTGTTAAGAACGTAGTTGAGGAGAGTAGTTTTACCGGCTCCTAAGTAACCGGTGAGCACTGTAATAGGTACTGATTTTTTCATGGTCGATAATCTAGCAATTTATTCATTTCTAGGCTAGAGCAGACTGTTTGGGGTGTTTTCATTTTTGTATTTTAGGGGCATGAACTTGAATTTTGTAATCTTTTTAAGCATAGTTCTCGTTGTTCTTTTGCTTTGCATGTTCGTGGTGAATCCTATTGCCCGAAAAATTGCAGAAAAGACTCCCAACAAGTTTGACGATCTCCTTGTAGAAAAACGGTTCTTTTCTAGGGCTTTGCAGCTTGTTCCTGCAACGATTTTTAGCGCGGCCTTTGCCCGCTTTGTAGAACAGCAGTCCCTTGTGTACGATATTTGTACCCGTGTTTCTGCAGTATGGTTTGCCCTGATTGCCTTTGCTGCGGGAAGTTCCTTCTTTGATGTGGTCGAAACCTTGAACGACCAGAACCAAAGACGAAAGAACAAGTCTTTCCACGGAACATTCCAGGCGGTTAAACTGATTTTGTTCTGCGTTTGTGCCATTGTTGTCATATCGCAGGTCATTGGCAAGAGCCCCGTATTTATACTCTCTGCTATGGGTGCCGCCGCAACCATCTTGATGTTGATCTTTAGGGATTCCATTCTGGGCGTAGTTTCGGGTATCCAGATTAATTTGTCTGACTTGCTCCGCAAAGGGGATTGGATTGAGATTGAACGTCACCATACTGATGGTACGGTCATCGACATTACGCTTACCTCTGTGAAAATCCGTAACTGGGACAAGACCATCTCGGTAATTCCTGCTTATGACCTCATTACCAACAGTTTCAAGAACTGGCGCGGAATGGAAGAATCCGGCGGTCGTCGCATTAAGCGTTCGCTCTTCATTGACCAGCAGAGCATCCGCTTCTTGACAGAAGAAGAAATCGAACGATTGTCTAAGATTGAAATCTTGAAACCCTACATGGATGAAAAGCGCGTAGAGTTGGCTTCGGAATTTACCGCCAAGTATGGCGAAGGTGCTGTGCCTACGGAGCTGGACATGGTGAACAGTCGCCACATGACTAACATCGGAACTTTCCGCGCCTATTGTACCGCTTATTTGCGCTCTCTAAAAAATGTGGCGCAGGACATGACCTTGATGACACGCCAGCTGGCGCCAACTCCTGAAGGCTTGCCTCTTGAAATTTATGCATTCGCCAATGTGACCCAGTGGGTGGCCTATGAAACAATTCAGGCGGATATCTTTGACCACCTGATTGCAGTGCTTCCGGAATTTGGCCTTAGTTTGTTCCAATACGTGGCTTGGACGCGGAAGTAGTTGCCACATTTGCAGAGCATTTTTCTTTTCCAACGGGCTGAAATTGTCTCCTATGATTCCTGTCACGGGCAAGAACCTGTAAATTAAGTTATACTTGAAATGTTGATGCATGGTGCGAGTATGTAAACCTGGCCCCAGGGAGTAGATTCGATGAATGGGAAAATTTTTGGAAATAGTCTGGTTAAGGCGGGCTTTGTAGCTTTTGCTTTGGCTTTGGGCCTTGCCGCATGTGGCGACGGCGAATCTTCAAACGGACCGACTAATAACCATGAGGACACAAACATTTCTTTTGTTGGTTCTGAAGATGATTTGCCCAGTTGTACAGAAAGCAGGGATGGTTTCGTAAACTTTATAGACGGGACGAAGGAAGGCTTTGTTTGCAAGGATCGTAAGTGGGTTCATTACGATATGATTGCTGACGTTGAAGAAAATCTGCCTGGCTGTACTGGCTCAAGAGAAGGCCTGTCAGCTTACCTTTATGAAGAAGACCGCGAGTTGAATTGCGTGGAAGGCTCCTGGGATGTTGTTGGCGAGGTTGCAAGCTCCTCTTCCAGTGTCATCCTGAGCGATAGCGAAGGATCTAGCAGTTCTTCTGCAAAGAGTAGCAGCTCTGTAGCCTCTTCAAGTTCCGTAACATCCTCTTCTTCTGTCGCAAGTAGTTCTTCTTCGAGTGTCATCCCGGGCACCGACCCGGGATCTTCTTCCTCTTCCAGCGTCATTCAGAGTTCGTCGAGCGAAGGAACTAGCATCAAGGATGGAAGTAAATACGATGCGTCGGCAAATACCTTGACCGACCTCCGCGACAACAAAATCTACAAGACCGTCACCATCGGCACCCAGACATGGATGGCCGAGAACCTGAACTACGCATACACTGGCGTGAAGTACAAATACATCAGTTACACTTCCGATTCCACCAGTTGGTGCTACGAAAACAAGGCTTCCAACTGCGACAAGTACGGTCGCCTTTATACCTGGAGTGCAGTGATGGATAGTGCTGCCCAGTTCAATGTAAATGCGGGAACCAAGTGTGGCTATGGCAAGACCTGTACCCCCAATAGCCCCCACCGCGGCATTTGCCCCGAAGGCTGGCATGTGCCCACGGACGAGGAGTACAGTACTCTGTACACCTACATCGGAGGTTCCGACACCGCTGGTTCGTTGTTGAAATCCACCAGTGGCTGGGATGATTATTACGGCAAGAGCGGTAACGGTACCGACAAGTATGGCTTCTCGGTGCTCCCCGCCGGAAGCAGGAGCGAACATGGCAGTTTCAGCTATGAGGGCTGCTACGCCCTCTTGTGGTCTGCTTCTGAGAAATTTAGCAGCTACGCGTGGTACCAGTACTTCGGCTACGATTACGACTACGCAGGCCAGTACAACATCTACAAGGACAACGGTCGAAGTTTGCGTTGCCTCAAGGACTAAAGCGATGGTGACCTTTGATCACTTAGTGCTTTAGCACTTATGTGATTCATGGCCCCCTTTAGGGGGATGTTGCGCAGACAAACATGTTTGTCTGCATAACCGAGCCTGAGCGTAGGCGCTTTAGCACCCTCGAATTAGGCATTGCGTAAGCCAAGCCTAATAGCGGCCTAGGCTAGGTGAACGAAGTATTTCCTGTCTATTGACATATCCGTCAAATAGATTTATATTCTCCTTGACATTCGATAATCCGTCTGATAGTGGTGTGAAGTTTTTGCAGACACGCTGGCTTCCGAGTCCCAGGGCGGCAGTTGCATCGTTTGGCATTAGCGGTAAAAAAAGCAGGATTTGGGTCGGTGAGTAACGCGGCTGACTAGGGGAGTGGGCCTCCGCCTGCGAAATGCCAAGCACATCCTCGGTAGATAATACCGAATTTCACAAAAAATGTTGTTATGCCAATGCACGTTATGCGTGTATTGGTTCTGCGTATCGTTCCTAGAAATCGCATCAGGTTTCTGGGTGTGATATGTTGTCTTAAATCCTTAAAATTTCAAACCCTAATGAGGTAAAAATGAATAGAAACCAGTATGCAAAAATGATGCAGGATATTCACGAAACCCGCATCGCTGGTGGCGACGTCGCCGCCTGTATTACCAAATATCGTGAAATGTACAAGTATGTTTATGTCTATAACGATTCGTGCTTCAAGAAAATTTTTGGAGCCATTGAAAACAGGGGGCTGGCCGCCAGTTTCCTGAATGCAATCCTTAATCTGGAAGGCCCTAGGTGCATCGGCAAGTTGGATTTTATCGATCCTTCTGTTCCTGGCGGACCTTTCGTTAAGTCGGTGACTTCGGACCTTGTTGCAGAAGATCCCGACAAGAACCGCATTGTTATCGAGGTTCAGCACAAGGGAAATTCGACCTTCAAGGATCGCCTTGTTTTCTACACGGCCTGCCACACTTTGCAGAGCAAGGTTCCTGGAGACACCTTTACCCTGCGCCATGTGGATTACATTGCCCTCCAGATGTTCGATGCGTATTCCGATAGCGAAGACTATAAGCATGTTGTGCAGTTGAAGGATCAGCATAATGTACTGTACCACGGAAAGAACGTATTGACCATTGTGGAAATCGAGAAGTTCCTGAATGGGAATTACGATACTGACGACAGTCGCTTGGCAGATTGGCTCCGCGCTATCGATCTGGTGAATAACGAGTTCAATGGTGAGGTCAAAAATCGGTATTTGGTGGACTTGCAAAACGCCGCGAAGTTGAGTAATTTTGATATGGATTACTTGCTGACGGAGGCAAAGAACATGTCTGACCACGCTTATGAACTGTCTGTTGAACGTGACGAAGCTCGCCTTGAAGGCATTGCCGAAGGACGTGCAGAAGGCATTGCCGAAGGTCGAGCAGAGGGCCGTGCAGAAGGTCGTGCGGAAGGTCGTGCAGATGGTCTTGCTGAAGCTAAGCGTTCCGCTGTAATCAAGGCCCTGAAACGCGGCAAGCTTACGGTAGATGAAATCGCCGAAGATAACGATCTGCCTCTTGAAGAAGTTCTTAAGATTCAGAAGGAACAGCCTTAAGATATCTTGAGAAAATCTTTATCTTAGTAACGACTTGAAAGTTGTAGTTCTAGCTGAGAAATCGGCTAGAATTTTTTATCTACTCAATTCCACCACGTAATCGGCGGCGTTGACGAAGTCTTGCGCATGTTCGATGGCTACGACGGTGTGTCCTGCCTCGGTTAGGCCTTTAATCAATTCCAGCAGGTGCAGGATGTCTACCTGATGGAGACCCCGGGCTGGTTCGTCAAATAAGAAAAGTGTATTGGGGGCCTTTGCGCGGGCCAGGGCGATGGAGAGACGCAAACGGGCTCGTTCACCGCCGGACATGTGGGCGGTGGATTGTCCTAAACGCAGGTAGTCCAAGCCTGTATCCACCAGAGGTTTCAGCTTGTCGGCGAAGGGTTTCATGTTGGCGAAAAGCTTGTAGGCGTTGCCAATTTCCATGTCCAGGATGTCGGCGATGGAAAGACTCTTGAATCGAATTTCAAGAACTTCGTCACGGAAGCGCTTGCCCAGGCAGACGGGACATTCCGTTTCTTCGTAGCCGGAGGGGTCCAGGATGACGCCTTCGCCCTTGCAGTTTTCGCAGCGGCCGCCTGCAGCGTGGGTTGCGAATTTGCCGGCGGCGTATCCGCGGACTTTGCTTTCGGGAAGCTTTGCGAACAGGTCTCGCAGCAGGTTTCCCATGTTGATGGCACTGAGGACTGTGCTGCGGCGGTTCCCGTGGAAATCCCCTGTGGAAAGGATGGAAAGGGCGTCGATGCCGAGGGAGGAGAATTCACCTGCCTTTGCGCGGACAGCCAGATTCTTGAACATGAGGGTGGATTTTCCGCTGCCGCTTTGGCCGGTGATGACACTGAACTTTTTCAGCGGGAAATCTGCGGAAACAGATTTCATGTCGAAGAGGGCGAAATCCTTGACAGAGATTGCTAGATCCTTCGACTTCGCTGCGCTCCGCTCAGGATGACACGGGGAGGGTCGCTCAGGATGATGTTCCGCGCGGGTTCCCTTCAAATACTTAATCCAATTTCCCGTGGGGGAGGCGGGATTCTTCAAAACTTCTGCAGCAGGGCCCATGAACAGCACTTCGCCGCCTTTTTCGCCGGCGCCAGGGCCCATTTCAATGATCCAGTCCGCCTTTGCAATAATGCCGGGATTGTGTTCGATCAAAACCAGGGTGTTGCCTCGGGACTGGACTTTCTTCAGCACTTTCCAAAGGGCGTCCACATCCGTGTGGTGGAGGCCGCTGGCCGGTTCATCCAACGCAATCAAAAGACCGTTCAAATGTCCGGTGGAAAGGCTTGCCAATCGCAGGCGCTGCATTTCACCGCCGGACAAGGTCGTGCCGGAGCGGCCTGCCGTTAGGTAGCCGATGTCCAGTTCGTTTATCGCCTCGATGCGGTCCAGCAGACTATTTAGGGTAGGGAGCAGGTTTTGTTTGATGCGTCCCTCGAAGAGGCCACGGACTTTTTTCTCCAGCAGGGAGAAAGGCGTGTTCAAAATCTCGGCCCAGGTAACGCCCTCGATGGTTGCGTTGAGAAATTCCTTTTTCAAACGCAGACCGCCACATTCGGGGCAGTCTACGTTGTTTTCTTCATCAACGTCTGCGTTCGTTCCCGTAAGGGAACTGTCCACGACGCCTTTACCTCCACAGCGGGGGCAAGCAGCCGTTCTAGAGTACGGTGAAAGATCCGTTGCGTCCAGGGCTTTTGCCATATCGGGGGTCCCGTGTTCCTTACAGCAAGGAACGGTACTGAATTCAACTCGTGCGCCGTTCTCGTCCAGCGTCAAGTGCGAATGGGTCAGTTTCAAAACTCCATCCACCGCTTCGGCGATTCGGGTTCGTGTATTTTCGCGGACAATGACGCGGTCTACGACAATGAAGAATTCCTTGGGGCAGATTTCCTTTTCTGCGTCGGTCAAGTCGGCCAGGGAATAAACCACT
Organism: Fibrobacter sp.; assembly: GCA_024398965.1. Taxonomy (NCBI): domain Bacteria; kingdom Pseudomonadati; phylum Fibrobacterota; class Fibrobacteria; order Fibrobacterales; family Fibrobacteraceae; genus Fibrobacter; species Fibrobacter sp. The sequence goes on from JAKSIF010000007.1 coordinate 90,046, forward strand.
CCGTCAGCCATGGCGCGGGTGTAGCCCTGTGCCAAGAATACAGCGGACAACTTGTCCAGCGACTGGCCGGCGCTTTTCTTACCCGCGGCACTCTTGTCTCCTGCGACATCCTCACGACCCGTGCTCACACGGGCAAAAAACTGCAGTTTGGTTCCTTCTGGTCTGCTGGCGATCTGCTTGATGATTTCTTCGCGGCTGATACTTTCCATGGGCTTGCCGCAAACAGGGCAAGCCGGCTTTGCAAATGCGGCGAACAAGGTGCGAAGTGCACTGTCGCATTCAGAAATGCTTAAGGCGTAAGCCTTGGCGGGGGCTTCTCCGTGGCTAGGTCCAATGGCTAGGCTTGCGGATAATCCTTCGGCGCTGTCTAGGGGAATGTTCCTACGGCCGCCCAGCAGTTCGCAGGCAAAAGGCGACAATGTTTCAAGGTAACGTCGCTTGGATTCCCCATGCAAAGTGTCCAAGACCAGTGTGGATTTTCCGCAACCGGAAGGACCGCATACGACGGTAATCTTTCCCAACGGGAACTGGGCGTCCACATTCTTCAGGTTGTGGAGCCTACATCCGCGAAGAGAAATGAAATCAGACATGATTCGCCAATCGTGAAATCGTCTTTGGGACGATTTATCCTATTCCTTGATGGTGAATCTCAGTTCGCCAAAGGGAGTGCAGAAGTCCAGATTCTCCAGATTGTTCTTTTCGATTCCGGCAAACATGCGGTAGCCGCCGCCGATGGAAACTTCCAACATGCGGGTTACGCGATAGTTGAACTGGGCAGACATGTCTGCTACAAAGAAGTAGTCTTCGGGAGAGAAAGCTTCGTCGCCTCTTTCAATGATGTTGACCACGCCGCCACCTACGTTGATGGGAATGGAAATGGAAAATTCTCCCATGCGGAAAGGAGTGAGTTCAACCTGTGCGCCAAAGGCGTTGTAATTAATCAATTCGGTACCAGCAACGTTATAGTTTCGGACGTCGCTGGCGATAAAGGAAGCCCATACGCCGGTTGCCAGCAGAGGGTTCCATTCGATGCCGATGCGAAGATTTATGAAAATGGTGCCGTCGTCGGCAATCATGGAGTTTCCTCCGCCAAAGCCCAGGTAGGCGGACCAGCCGTCATTCTGCTTTTCTTCGGGAGTGAAGCTTCTTGATCTCAGCTCTGCATTAGCGGAAGTGGTTGCAACGAGAGCCAGGACGAGAGCTGCCAAGGCAATTTTAACGTTCAAAAACTTTCTCATAAATCCTCCGAGATGCCGAGCCAGTTCCAGTTGTGCTTTCCGGCTTCGGGCCAGTTACAGATTGCCCATACAAGGCTGTTTCCGCACAGGATGATTGCCCAGATTCCAAAAACAAGAATCAGGACCAGGGGAATGAACGCTAGGGAGCCGTAGAAAATAGACATTCTAGTCACCATGGCGGTCTGGATCAGCATCAAGATCTTTACGTAAATGTGGATTGCTGCCCAGGCCAAAACGGTAATACCCAAGGAGGACAGAACCAGCTTTTTCTTGGTGTAGTTCTTGGCCTTTTCCTTTGGCCTGGAAGGCAGGGCGTAAAGGGCGAGGAAAATCAGGAAGATGATGATTGCCTGCAGGGAAATGTTCCAGAAGGCGTTGACCAGGGTCTTCAGGACGCTGTGGTCAAAGTGCAGTTCCTCGATGAAAATGACGTTCAATGCCTTTTGTACGCTGTTCACGAAACCTGCGTATAGACCAATCAAAAGAGCGATCGCCATTAAAAACGGAGTGTAAATCTGGATTTGCTTGTACAGAGGGCGGGAAGTCTTGTTTTCCCAGACCACATTGAAATTGGACTCCAGACTGCCGAAGGCGAGGATGAAGGTTACAAACAAGCCGAGGGCGCCGATGAAACCGAGCCTTCCGATAGGAATGTTTTCGGCGTTCTTGATGATGTCTACCAGCTGCTGGGTGGGCCAGTCCAGGCCAAGCATGTCGAAAATGTGGGGAATGTAGTCCGAAATGAAGTTGCTGAAGCCGATGGCGATGGTAATGGACGTCAGGATGATCAGCAGCGGGACCACGGCCAGGAAGGTGGTGTAGGTCAGGGACGCTGCACGGGTAGGCCCGTGGAAATACAGAAAGGACTTGCCGGCGGTAACCGCAATCTTAACGGGGGTGGGGGACCTGTCGGCTAAGCCGTCAAAAATCCGTTCCCAGGAAAAATTTTTGAACCACTCGGGCATCATGGCCCAAATGTAGTAAAGTTGACGGAGTGCCTTTTGTTAAAAAAGCTTTATGAAAAATGCTCTTTTTGACCGTTTTTTAGCCAAAATGTAGACTTTCTAAACGTTTGAAAGCTTTTATTTATCTTGAATTTTGTAAAAATGCGTCAAAAATGTTGACTTTTAATAAAAATAAATGTAGATTTAGAACCATGAAGAACGTAAGTGAGTTAATAGAGCTGTGTTGTCTGTGGACTACGGGTTGTTTATTGATTCTTTTCGCTCTTTAGGATGTGAATGTAATTTAAGGGAAACCTTAAGGAGTGTGTTTATGGGTTTTGGATTGATGAAGGCTGTAATGGCCTTTGGTTTGGGCCTTGGCTTGGCTGCTCAGGCAAATGCCGCCGCCCGTCAGATGGAAAATCTTAACCGCGGCCTAGTTTCGGCCAACGTGGGTAACGGTATGCTGGTGAGCTGGCGTCTTTTGGGTACAGATGCGCCCACCACCGCTTTCAACCTCTATCGCGACGGAACGAAAATTGCCACCATTGGCGGCTCTGAACCGACCAATTACCTGGATGCCAAGGGCACCGCAACATCTAAGTATACCGTTGCCGCAGTAGTGAACGGTGTGGAAGGAACTCAGGAAGGCCTTTCCCTGGTTTATGACCAGACTTACAAGGACGGGAACAGCAAGATTTCCTTCCCCTACAAGGTTCTGAACCTGAAGGCTGCAGCTCCCGCCAACCAGACAATGCCCGACGGCAGCACTTGCGTCTACAGCATTAACGACATGAGCACTGGCGACCTGGACGGCGACGGCACGCTGGATCTGGTGATCAAGTGGGACCCGAACAATTCTAAGGATAACGCCAACTCCGGTTACTCCGGCAGCGTTTTCATCGACGGCGTCAAGCTGGATGGAACCCGCCTGTGGCGTATCGACCTGGGCAAGAACATTCGTGCCGGCGCGCACTATACCCAGTTCATGGTCTTTGACTTCGACGGCGACGGTGTTTCTGAAATCGCCATGAAGACTAGCGACGGCACCGTAGATGGAACCGGTAAGGTCATCGGCGACGCCTCCAAGGATTACCGCACGGGTAGCGGTACCATCATGAGCGGTAATGAATTCTTGACGATTTTCAACGGCACTACAGGTGCAGCCATCAATACTGTCAACTTCTGGCCTGCTCGCGGCAAGATTTCCGGTGACAATTACGGTAACCGCGACAACCGTATGCTGGCCGCTGTTGCTTACTTGGATGGAGTTCATCCCAGCTTGATTACTTCCCGCGGCTACTATACCGAGGCGTACGTTGCCGCCTACGATTTCGATGGCAAGAAGCTGAACACCAAGTGGCAGTATTCTGCATCGACTGCTGGTCAGGGGCTTTACGGTCAGGGCAATCACAACCTGAGCATCGCCGATGTAGACAACGACGGCAAGGACGAAATTATCTGGGGCGCAGGCGCTTTGGATCACGACGGTACTTTTATGTATCGCACGGGCCTTGGTCATGGTGACGCCATGCACGTGTCCGACATGGATCCGGATCGCCCGGGTCTTGAAGTTTGGGACGTTCACGAAGAAACTAACGCTGCTTACAGCGATGAACTTCATACCGCCGAAGGCGGCAAGATTATCTGGGGCACCAAGCAGACCGGTGGCGACAACGGTCGCGGTCTGGCTGCAGATTTGGATTCCACCAACCGCGGTTTTGAAATGTGGAGCTACGCCAGCGGTGCCATTTATAGCGCCACCGGCAAAAAACTTTGGGACGTCCTCCCGTCCCAGAATTTCCGCATCTACTTTGACGGCGATCTTCAGGACGAATTGCTGGACGCCGTGGGTTCTCCCAAGGCAGGCACTTACGCCTACAACACCGGTGGAAAAATCGACAAGTGGAATCAAAGCTCCAAGGGCATTGACCGCTACTTCAGTTTCTACAATGTGGAAGGCTCCAGCCTGAACAACTACACCAAGGCTAATCCCTGTCTGGTGGCGGATATTCTGGGCGACTGGCGCGAAGAACTGATTACCCGTTCCGGCTCCGACCAGAACAAGATCATCATTTTCTCCACTGCGGTGACTTCTCCTCATCGCGTCTATACCTTGATGCATGATTCCCAGTACCGTCTGGGCATTGCTTGGCAGAATGTGGCTTACAACCAGCCGCCACACCTGAGCTATTACCTGCCGGATAACGTGGGCAAGAACCTGAAGCAGCCCAGCCTTTATACCGTTGGCAAGGGTGGCGCTGTGGTTTACCCGAATAGCTCTAGCAGTTCCGTGACTCCCGCTGTTTCTAGCTCTTCTGTCACTCCGGCCGAGTCTTCTTCCAGCGTTGTTCCGGCTTCCAGCTCCAGCGAAACTCCCGCCGTGTCCAGCTCCAGCAAGACTTACGTCACCGCTTTGGACGCTTCCGCTCCGGATGAAGGCGCAGGTGTCTTTGAAAATACCAACGCCGGCTGGCAGGAAAAGGGCTATTACAACTTCGACAATAGTACAGAAAGCTTCGGTACATGGAATATCTATTCCAAGTCCGCTACAGAAGCTACCTTGACTATCCGCTATGCTAATGGCGGCAAGGCTGAACGCAACATGAATCTTACTGTCAACGGAGAAAAAGTTGGCGAAGTGAAGATGGACATGACCGGTGCCTGGACCACTTGGGAAACCGTGGATGTAAAGGTGATGCTTGTCGAAGGCAAGAATGTTCTGACCCTTTCCTCTATTACCGCTGATGGCGGTGCCAATGTGGACATGCTCTACTTTGACAAGGCCGACATTTGCCTCTATAGCGACTATGAATCCGGCAAAGTGAAGTTTGAGGAAGAAAATGGTGAGGATCCCTCCGCAGTTCAGAATGTGGCGAAGGTTGTCGGTTTCAATAGTTACAACGCCGTAACCGGAGTGCTGAACGTTCGTGAGGCGGGCTTTGCTGAAATCTACTACTTCGATATGCAGGGCAATATGCGAGTGGGGCACTCAGCCTACGTTCCTGCCGGCGAGTCGGTTTTCAAGGCTCAGACTGATATGCTGCCTAAGGGAGTTTTCTTTGTGAAGGTTAGGCTGAACGGTCGACTGGTGGCTCAAACTAGAATGTCAAACCCCTAGTTAATGTATCGTCCAACTTGGAATATGAATCTATGTGAATTGGGTAAAAAAAGTCAACATTTTCCTAATGGCTGAAATTGTGCTTGATTTTGCGTAAATTCATATTCTGATGTTGAAAAACGTTTTTTTTGCGGAAAAATAGAGGGTCTTGAAAGCTTTTCTATGGATAAAATGTCAACGATTTGAGCTTGAATTTTTGGTCGTTTTTTGCGGTATATATATACATTATAATGGTGTAAATATATCCCCGTTTTAACGAACGTGATAAGGAGCGTGTTATGGGTGCGAAATTTAGTTGTTTTAGGTCTGTTTTAGCCTTCGGTCTTGCTGCTGGCGTGGCAACCTCCGTTTACGCTGCCCCTAAGCAGATGGAAAATCTTAGCCGTGGCCTCCTGGTGTCCAATGTGGGCCAGGGTGTGTTGGTAAGCTGGCGTCTTCTTGGTGTCGAAGATCCCGCCACCGAATTCAATCTTTATCGCGATGGTGCAAAAATTGCAACTATCAAGGGTAACGAAGGTACCAACTATCTCGACAAATCCGGCAAGACAACCTCCAAGTATGCAGTTTCTGCCGTGGTTGATGGCAAGGAAGGCTCCAAGTCCGATGTTTCTGTGGTTCTTGACCAGACTGTCGCAAATACAGGTCTTTCTGTCCCTTACAAGACCATCAAGCTGCAGCCTCCTGCAAATCAGACCATGCCCAATGGTGAAGTTTGCACTTATACTCCTAACGACGCAAGCGCTGCCGACCTGGATGGCGACGGCGAATACGAAATTATCTTGAAGTGGGATCCCTCTAACGCCCACGATAACTCTCAGACCGGCTATACGGGCACCGTATTTATTGATGCCTACAAGTTGGATGGCACCCGTCTGTGGCGCATCGATCTTGGACCGAACATCCGTGCGGGCGCTCATTATACCCAGTTCCAGGTCTTTGACTACGATGGCGACGGCAAGGCTGAGATGATCGTGAAGACTTCCGATGGAACTATCGACGGCAAGGGCAAGGCCATTGGCGACAAGTCCAAGGTTTATCGCGATGGTAACGGCTTGGTTCTTACTGGAAACGAATTCCTGACTGTTTTCCGCGGTGTCGATGGTGCTGCCATTAGTACCATTAATTTCGTTCCTCCCCGCAATATCTTGAAGTCCGAAAAGGGCAAGAACGGTGCCGGTTACTGGGGCGATAACTACGGTAACCGTAGTGAACGTTACATTGCTGCAACCGCCTATCTGGATGGCGTTCATCCTAGCGCAATCTTTGCTCGCGGTTATTACACTTCTTCCTATGTTGTTGCCTACGACTTTGATGGAACCACATTAAAGCAGCGCTGGTACCACAAGTCCGAAACTCCGGGTCAGGGCCTTTACGAAGAAGGTAACCACAACATTACCACCGGTGATATCGATGGTGATGGTTTCGATGAAATTGTCTTTGGTGCTGCATCCCTGAATCACGACGGTACCTTGCGCTACCGCACTGGCCTTGGCCATGGCGACGCTGGCCACTTGGGCGACCTGGATCCGGATATCCCGGGCCTTGAATTCTTCGGTGTCCAGGAACATACCACAGCAAAGTGCACCGACGACCTTCGCGATAAGGACGGAAAGTTCCTTCATTGTAGTCCTCAGGGCGGTAACGATAACGGCCGCGGTATTGCTGCCGATATCGACTCCACTCATCGCGGCTATGAATTCTGGTCTGCTAAGGGCGGTGGACTTCACACCATCAAGGGTGAAGTCCTGGGAACTCCCGCTCTTGCTCAGAATTTCCGCATCTACTTCGATGGCGACGCATACGATGAACTGCTGGATGGCGGCTATGTGACCAAGTACGATCCCATTGCGAAGAAGGCTAATGTCTATTTCGATGGTCCGGGCGCCTTGAAGGCCGCCGGCTGCAACGGCACCAAGAATACTCCGTCCCTGGTGGCCGACCTCTTCGGTGACTGGCGCGAAGAAATGGTGCTCCGTAAGGATGGCGATCCTACCACCCTGTACATTGTGTCTACTCCGGTGACCTCTCCTCATCGCGTTTACACTCTGATGCACGATCCGGTTTACCGTACTGCAATCGCCTGGCAGAACACGGCTTACAACCAGCCGCCGCACCTCGGTTACTACCTGCCGGATATGGTCAAGAACCTGAAACAGCCCGAAATCCAGATGGTGGGCGAGCCCATTGTTTCTGTTCCCGACGAAACTGCTGACTATCCGGTTGTTAAGGATGGCAAGTCTTCCTTGGAAATTTGCAAGCCTGTAGAATTCGATGGCTTTGTATGCCAGACTGACAATGTGGGCTTCGAACAGGATGGTTTCTTCAATTTCGCAAATTCTATTTCCAGTTACGGTGTGTGGGAAATCTTCTCTCCGAAGGATGCCAAGACCACTTTGACCATCCGCTTTGCTAACGGCGGTACGGCAAACCGCAATATGGCTCTCTCCGTGAACGGTAAGTCTGCAGGTGTTGTTGAATTTGCTGCTACTGGCTGGACCACTTATAAGGAAGTTTCTGTAGATGTAGCCCTGAAGGCTGGCAAGAATACAATCAAGCTTACTTCCATGACTTCCGATGGCGGCCCCAATGTAGACCAGTTTACTTTCGCTATGGATGGCATTGAAATCTATGCCGACCAGAAGGTTCCCGAAGTAAAGGATCCTGAAACTCCGAAGGACTCTACCGAAACCCCGAAGGATTCCACGGAAAATTCCGATCCGACGGCTATTATGGGTGTACCCGCTGTTGCTGGATTTAATTCTTACAACCCTGCAACCGGCATGCTCCGAACCAATTTGGCAGGTTCCGCCGAAGTGACCATCTTCGATATGCGTGGCCAGCTGGTGGGAAGCATCTACAAGAGCGTTTCTGTTGGAATGAATTCTGTGGTTATCGATCAGGAAATGCTGCCTCAGGGCAAGTATATTGTCCGCGTCAAGGTCAATGGAAAGGCTGTTGCCAAGAACGTGTTTACAATCAAGAAATAGGGATAAATGAAATCCGCGTAGGAAACTGCGCGGTATTTCTTTGCTTAAGTTGAAATCATTTTTTTGAGTGTTCGGTATGAAAAAGAATTTCTTCAATAAGTTTTGGCAGGGTATTGTCGCTGGATCTTTGCTTGTGGCTCCAGCTACCTACGCTGGTGTAACCATCTACATGCTTGGTGATTCTACCATGCAGGACTGGGCTTCCGGTTATTACCCTAAGCAGGGCCAGGGCCAGGATTTCCATTTCTGGTTTGATAAGGCTGTCGTTGTAAATCGCGGCCAGGGCGGTATGTCCCTTGGTGGTGGTGGCCTTGACAAGAAGGGCAATACAGCCGTGGGTTACTATGATATGTTCTGGAAGCATGGTTGCACATCTGGCAGCAATTGTATTGTCGATAAGGTCCAGGCTGGCGATTATGTGGTTATCCAGTTTGGTATCAACGATGTCAGCTACAGTACCGAAGATTTCTTTGCATCCAACATGAGAAAGCTGGTGGCAGAAGCCAGGGCTAAGGGCGCCTATCCCATTATTATGAGCCCGATTCGCCGTCTCTACTACGATTCTCCGACCGCAATCCATAATAGTTATCGTGGCTATCCGGCTTTGAACCAGAAACTGTCCGAGGAACTGGATGTTCCGTTCATTGACATGAGTGAAATGGTTGCCAACTACATGATTTCCGTTGGTGAACAGTATGCCGCCCAGTTTATCTTCAACTATGCAACTAGGGATGAATACAGCAATTTGGGTAGTGACCAGGCTGACCAGGTTCATTTGCAGATGAATGGTGCTAATGCCTTTGGTCGTATCATTACCGAACAGATGCGCGCCAATAAGGATCCTATGGTCAAGAAGTTGGGCGACTACATGGCTCCCATGTATCAGGTGGACGTTAAGGTTTCTCCCGAAGGTGCTGCTGAAGCAACTTCTATCGGAGCCTACTATCCTGAGGGCATGACTGTGATGCTGAAAACCATTCCTAAGTCTGGCAAGAAGTTCCTTGGCTGGTACGATGGCAATGGAAATAAGGTCAGCGGCAATGCCGTTTCTACAGTAAAGTCTCCGTACATTTACACCTTTAAGATGGGCAATAAGTCTACGCAGTATACTGCAGTTTATGAAGGCGGTACCGCTCAAAAGTACACTGGTGATGGCAAGGCTTTGACAGCATTCCCTACAACCACACCCAAGAGCCTTGCTGATGTGACCTTTGAACCCTTTACCCCCATTGGTGGTACAACGGAAACTTCTGTTGCCGTTGACAAGAATATCAAGAAATTCTTTGATGCTGCTAAACCCGATGATCAGGGCGTTGGTTGGACTGAAAGCAATAATGCTGGATTTACAGGTGATGGCTTCTATAATTTTGACAATTCGAATAAGTCTTTTGCAACCTATAAGGTGAACTTCCCAGGTGCGGGCTATACCACTTTGGCAGTTCGCTATGCAAACGGTGGCAACACAGACCGTATGTTCAATGCGTATCTGGATCACGATTACTATGTGAGTGCACCTCCTACCGGAGGCTGGGACAAATGGGATACCGCTTATGTTGTTCTCGATGCTCCCGCGGGTGAAGCTGAACTGAAGCTTATGTCCATCACCTCTGATGGCGCACCCAATATCGACGCATTCGGCTTTAGCCTTGAAGGTGTCTGCCGTGCAGGCGACGAGAAGTGCATTGAAGCCTCTGCTCCGAAGGATCCTGAAACTCCGGAGACTCCTGAAGTTCCCGAAACTCCGGAACAGCCAACGGATTCCACTGGCGATACGACAACCTTTGTGCATGCCAATTCCTTGTTGCTGAATCAGGCGGGCTTGGCAGACATTCGTGTGTTTGATATGTCTGGCAAGCAGGTTCTTAGAACTCAGATGACTATGGGCGTTGAATTCCCGCAGCAGCAGATCGCTTCCATGATTAAGGGCTCTGGCCTTTATCGAGTAATTGTCCGTAAGGGCAATCAGATGATGAACCGCACCTTGGTCAAGACAAAGTAGGTTGAGTATGAAGTTCGCTAATGCCGCAAAATTTATTGTAGCTGCAGCCGTATTTACTGGCGTTGCAATCAGTGACTCTACGTCATTTACCATTCACGTGATTGGCGACTCTACTGTTTGTAATTACAAGGAAAGTGCCTATCCGCAAACAGGTTGGGGCCAGGTTCTCGCTCCCTTCTTTGATGATTCCCGTGTAAAGGTCATCAACTACGCCATTGGCGGCCGCAGCTCCAAGTCTTTCATCAACGATGGTCGCCTGACCGAAGTGCTGAACAACACTCAGCCCGGCGACTACATCTTCGTGCAGATGGGCACCAACGACCGCGACTACTCCAAGGCCGACCGCTACGTTCCCATTGACTCCAGTGCCTACTGGTTCCAGAAGTACGTTGATGGTGCCAAGAGCAAGGGGGCTCACATTGTGCTCATGAGCCCTCTGATGCTGAATACTTACCCGCGTAATGTGTTTGACAACAATCTTACCGATGCGTCTCACAAGGGTAAGGAATATCCTGTAAAGGATAAGATTGCTGAAGTTGCCAAGAAGAACGGCGTTCCCTTTGTCGATCTTACCACCAAGACTTACAATCTGTATAAGCAGCTCAGTTCCGCCTATATTTCCCGCTACATCTTCAAGATGTTCCTGCCGGGTGAATATCCCAATTATCCCGCTGGCGTAACCAACGACGGAACCACCCATTTCCAGGAAACAGGCTCTGTGGTGCATGCCCAGATGATTGCGGAAGGCCTGCGCGAGAACTTGAACAATTCCAGCGTGAACGCTTCCGAAAAGGCTGCCTTGACGACCTTGGTCGGAACACTCAAGCCGACTTTCAAGTTGACCGTAAAGGCAAACATTTCCGGTAGTGGCCTTATTACTCACAATCAGTATCTGCCGGGTGGTGCAGCCTTGAATCTTCATGTTTCTCCGGGCAGTTTCGGCAAGAGGTTCCAGTATTGGGCCGACGATGACTGCAATAAGGTGACTGCCGACTCCAACTACTATAAGGTGGCCATGCCGTATCGCGACATCACTTACACGGCAATTTTTGAAGGTGGTGCCCAGTGTGTTACGACCGCTCATGGTGCGGAAAATACGCCGAATCCTGGCTCTAGCTCTAGCGCCGGTGACGTAGGGCCTTCTTCTAGCAGCAGTGAGGTAGTCCGGTTTGAAATTCTGAAGGGTACGGCAGATTGGCCTAGTGTCAGCGATATGTCTTATCCGAACATTGGTGAAGATAGTCAGGGTTGGACCGAAGCAAACCATGTCGGCTTCGAAGGCAAGGGCTTCTTTAACTTTGACAACCGAATTGGCTCCTACGCAACCTACAAGATGACCTCTTATCAGTCCGCTTCCAATGCAAGAATGTTTATCCGTTACTGCAACGGTAAAACAACTGCAAGCAAGATGAGCGTCAAGGTAGACGCCAAGACTTACGAAGTGGAATTCCCGCCTAGCGGTTCCTGGGATAAGTGGGACACGGTCTATGTGGATGATGTATGGCTGGATGCCTGCGATTTCGACTTGATCATGACCTCCCTTACTTCTGATGGTGGCCCCAATGTGGACATGATCGGCTTTGACATCAAGGACGTTTATCGCATTGGCGCTGAACCTGAGGAAACTCCGGTGGAATCCAGTAGTTCCAGCAGCTCCGAAGTCGAAATTGCCCCTGGTAGCAGTTCCAGTAGTGATGATTCTGTCACTGCCATAGTAAGGCGTTATGTGCCGCAATACGAAAACCTGAAACAAGGTCGTTCTGTGAATCTTTTAGGACGAACCGTTTCTGGTTCCAAGCAGGCTCACGGTCGATATTTCAAGACTAAGTAGTTTGGAAAAATAAAACTCAGGGTGAAATTCCTTGAGTTTTTTTGATTCAAAACACTTTTTACACGGAAAAAGACCGTGTATTAAAAAATGTGGACAAAAATTTGTCTCAAAGTGTGGACTTTTAGCTATATTGTAGGGGTATAATTTACCTGTAAATATTTATTGCACGATGATTAATTTATTTGAATATCTGAACTACCGTGATTTCTTGAAAGACGCTTACGAAGAACGCCATGCTGGCGATTGGCGCTTTAGCCACCGCTATATTGCAGAGAAGGCCGACTTTGATGCATCTATGTTCAATAAGATTCTGCAAGGCAAGCGTAATCTGACGCCTCGACTTGTGTCGGTTTTTGCAGATATTTTTTGTAATGATGATCGTGAGAAAAAGTATTTTGCTGACATGGTGGCCTTCAACCAGGCCAAGAACCATTCTGAAAGCCGCCAGTACCTAGAAAAGCTGGTTGCAACTAAGGAATGCAAGGTTGAAAATGTGGCCAAGGACCAGTTCGAGTACTTCGATAACTGGTACCATGCGGTAATTCGTGAATTGGTGACTTTCTACCCCTATGTGGGAGACGATGCCGCCCTCGGTTTGATGGTGCGTCCGCCTATTACCGCCAGCCAGGTCAAGTCTTCCATTGCCCTTCTTGAACGCTTGAATATGATCAAGAAGAACGAGCAGACCGGTTTTTATGAACAGACCCAAGGCTTGATTTCCAGCGGTACGGAATCTTACAGTACCGCCGTGAATTCCTACATCCAGCAGAATTTGAAGGTTGCTCAAACTGCCATAGACCGATTTGAACGTGACGAACGCAATCTTTCCACTTTGGCTTTTGGTTGCAACGAAGATACCTATAAGGAACTTGTCGAAATGGTTCGCCGTTTCCGTCGCGAGGTCCTGGCAAAGGTAGGGCAGTGTCAAAAGCCCAATCGTGTTTTTCAACTGGGCATGCAGTTGTTCCCGTTGTCCGACCCCTATCCTCCTCCTCAGCGCCGAGGACGTAAACGCCGTATTCGCGGTGCAGAAATAAAAGACGGGGAAGGCCGCGCAGTCAATGGCTCTGGCAACGAGCCGGTCCAGGAATTGCCGGAGGAGGTGAACAATGGCTAAGATGAAAATGCTTCAATTGGCATCTGCGTCCCTTGTTTCCTTGCTGATGCTTTCAGCCTGTTCCGAAAACAGCAAGACTGCTGCCGGAGGAACCGAGGCCGAGTCTACCATCGCCCTGCAGGTTCGACTGGCTGATGGTACGGCGGCTGCAAATGCCCGTGTACGCGCCCTGCCCGAAGGCTATCTTGCTGATGGTTTGCAGTCTGCGGAATGGACTGTGGCTGATGAATCCGGCTTTGTTGAGTTCAATGACATGGAACCGGGTGCCTATATGGTGGAAGCCCGCAATTCTGATGAGTCCAAGGACGTTTCCGGTGCTGTTTTCTCTGTTGTCTTGGATTCGGCGGTTGCTCGAGCTGTAGATACACTGCAGCTAGACAGCCTTACCCGTATTGAAGGCTATGTGACACCGGGGCAGGGCCCCTCAGTCATCCGTATTCCGGGCCTGGAGCGCTTTGTGGTTCCCGACAGTTCCGGACATTTCGTGGTGGATAATCTTCCTGCTGGAAATTTTGACCTGGTAATCGAAAGCCGTTCCAACCGCGGTACGGTTAAACTTTCCGCTACTGCTGGCGAGACTGTTCCGGAGGTCAACTTGGGTAAGCCCCGCGGCTTTGCCGTAGAGGACTTTGAACGCTTTAGCGGAATTTCTGCTACGGGCGAAATCCTTGGAGATGGCTGGTGGTATACTTTGGATGCCGACGGCAAGAACATTATGCCCCTGTGGGACGAAACCTTGACTCGAACCTATTCCGGCAGCGATGGCTGTGCATCTGGTGGATGTGCCCGCACAACGAACCGTTTAGGATTCCTGCTGGGCGGTTTCGAAACGGAATATGCACTGCCTGGTCTTGAAACCCTGATGTTCTCTGCACGCGGTTCTGGAACCCTCCGTGTTTCCCTGGCCTATGGCAGTACCGACGATGCTTCTGAAAATGGCTTTGAGTACGAAGTAGAATTGTCCAAGGTATGGGAAGGCTATTCTATCGACATCTCCAAGATGAAACCTTATGGAAAGGCTTCCCTCAAGAATGTCAAGGTTAGCAGAATCGACTTTAGGGTAGGGAAGGGCGATACCCTCTTCCTGGACGATGTGTTCCTTGGCGGAATCAATGAAGAATCTCTGTCTTCTGTTGCTACAGTTGAAGATGAACTGGCTTCTGACTATCCCAAGGATTGGAAGGATCACGATGCTCTGTTAAAAGAACTTGTTGGATATGGCGTTGGTACTCGAGGTGGCGCAGGCCTTCTAGACGAAAAGGAAATCACGGGTGAAATCTGTGTGGTGACCACTACGGACGACTATATCATTGTGGAAGATACCACCAACGTAGATTCCCTTGGAAATGCTGCAACTACCGCCATCATTGCTCCGGGATCCCTTAGAGACTGTGCTTATAGGGATACCGCTTCGTGGATTATCTTTGAAAAGAGTGGTGTCTACAACCTTAGCACGCCCTTGAGAATGAAATCCAACAAGACTATCGATGGTCGCGGTCGCGATATCCGTATTACTGGCATGGGAGTTCTGACCGATGTCTCTGAGAACCTGATTTTCGAGAATTTGACCTTTACTGCCCCGACAATTGCAACCAAGGATACCAGTTCACGCAGAGCATTGTCTATTCATAATGGGACACACCATGTATGGATCGACCATTGCACCTTTGAGGAATATCCTCTGGTAGAACTGGATGTCAAGCGTGGCTCTCATTCCGTAACGGTTTCCTGGTCCCGTTTTGAAAATGCTCAGACTGGCATTCTCTTTGGCCTTCCTCCGGAATCCTTTAAGGAATCGGAACAGACCATGACCATGCACCATAACTACTTTGCCAATATGGATTGGTCTGCTGCCTTTGCACGAGCCGGCACTCTGCACGCCTATAATAACTTCTTTATGGACTTGGCACACTATGGCGTGGAATGTACTGATTCTGCCCGTTGCTACATTGAACGTAATGTCTTTAACATCGACAATACGGTGTCCCTCTATCGCCTTTGGGATGACAAGGGTGTTGCGATAGACTCTACCGTAGGTTTTGTAAAAATGGTGGACAACTGGAATGCTGTTGTCAGCGATCCCATTCTAGGTGATGCTAACGGATACAAGCCTGACTATTCCTATGAGGCAGAATCGGCTGATGCTGGGCTTGCTTGGAAAGTAAAAAAGCTGGCTGGTCCACGATAGTTGTCCTAAGGTAATAAGGAACGTCCCCACGGAGTGGGGCGTTTTTTTTATAATTCGTTGCATGAAACAAAAACTACCTGCCTTTATTCTGATGTTGGCGATGCCTTTTTCCATTATTGCCTATATCAAAGTTGCCGCCATGAGTGGCTCGGAACTTTTGGGTGTGCTGGCGGCCATGGGCCTTTACATTTTTGTGTTTATCTTGCTTGCCAAGATTTTCAATTCTCGAAATAGCGAGGGATCGGAACCAGCTCCTGCGCCTTTTGATGAAATGGAAGCTACTCGAAATTTGGCTGCTAGGCTAGGAAAGGTGGCGGATGCAGCGGCGGAAAAGAAAAATTCCGAACAGACGAAATAGAATCTTCGTTGTGGCATGCTTTTTGCATGCTTTATTTGTTTAACCCTTTTTAAAAAGGCTGATTGCCAGGTGGAATATGTCTGAAAAATTGAAGGAAGCTCTTGAACTTGTTAAGCGGACCCTTAAGGAAGTAAGAACCTATAACCAGGCTTCCTCTGTCCTGAATTTTGACCAGCAGACCATTTGTCCTTCTGCCGGTATGGAAGAACAGGGCAATATTGCCGCATTTCTTTCCAACAAGGCTTTTGCCTTGACGAAGGACTCTGCATACATTGAAGCCTGCCAATTCATTTACGATCATAGGGGAGAGCTGACCGCCGAAGTGTGCGGCGACGAAACTGCTGCGGAGTTCGACTGTGCCCTTGCAGAAAGTCTTCATCGTGATTTTGCCCGAGAAAAGAACATTTCTGCCGAGATGCAACTGGAACACTCTCAGGTCTACAACCGCGCCTTCGTCAACTGGATCAACGCCAAGAAGGCTGCCGACTTCAGTTTATTTGAAAAGTCCCTGGGCGAGGTCCGCGAAGCGCAGCTCCAGGCCGAATCCTTGAACGATGACCGCAAGGAGACCCCCTACGATACCATCTTCGACGGTTACGAACGGGGCCTTACCTGTGCCGATCTCGATGCTGTCTTCAACCGCTGCAAGGAACGCCTGGTGCCGCTTCTCAAACGCATCATGGCAAGTCCAAAGAAGATTCGTACTGACTTCATGAGCCGCCCTGTAACAGACGAGGCTCAGAAGAAAATGGCCCAGTATCTGCTGGAACTGATGGGCTTTGACTTCAGTCGTGGAGCATTTTCTACTGCAGAACATCCTTTTACAACGGAACCGGGACAAAATGACGTCCGCGTGACAACCCATTACTATCCCAATGCTTTCTACTCCAGCATGTTCAGCATCATCCATGAAGGTGGCCACGCCCTGTTCGAACAGAACCAGCCGGCGGAAAACTTCAGCCACTATATCGAGTACAACAAGACCATGGGCATGCACGAGTCCACCAGCCGCTTCTACGAAAACCGTATTGGCCGTAGCAAGGAATTCATTCACCTGATTTTCCCCAAGTGCAAGGAAATTTTCCCGGAAGTCTTCTGCGATGTGACTGAGCAGGAATTCTATGAGGCCATGAACATCGTAACGCCCAGCTTTATCCGCACCGAGGCCGATGAGTTCACCTACACCTTCCACGTCATCATCCGCTACGAAATCGAGAAACTGATCGTGAACGGAAATGCGGACGGCACCCCGGTGAACATCGCCGACCTGCCCAAGCTTTGGAACGACAAGTACGAGGAGTACCTGGGCATCCGTCCCGCAAACGATAGGGAAGGTATTCTCCAGGATGTGCACTGGACCAGCGGATTCGGCTATTTCCCCACCTACGCCATCGGCAACATGTACAATGCCATGTATTACAACAAGATGGCCACGAACTTCGACTTGCCCGCCGCAGTCCGCTCCGGGGATTTCGCAAAAATCAACGGCTGGATGAAGGAAAACGTCTGGACCCGAGCTGACCGCGAAGCCCCCAAGGATTGGCTCCGTCAAATCACGGGCCGTGAACTGACGCCCGATGACTTTTTGGATTATCTGGAAGCAAAGTATTCCGAAATCTACGAACTGTAACTTGTTGATTGTCAACGGGTTACGTGGTGTGTTTGCCGAGAATTGCCGATTTTGAGCAAAAAACGGCAAAAATCTTTAAAAAGTAGGCCTAAAATACTATCTTTGAATTTGTAATCTTAAAGGAGCTACTAATGCTTAAATCTACTCTGCAGCAGACCGATAAGGCAATCTTCGACATCATCCAGGAAGAAGCCGAACGTCAGGAATATGGCATCGAACTGATCGCCTCCGAAAACTACACCTCCAAGGCCGTCATGGAAGCTATGGGTTCCGTGCTGACCAACAAGTACAGCGAAGGCTACGTTGGCAAGCGCTACTACGGTGGTAACGAAGTGATCGACAAGATGGAAGCTCTCGCCATCGAACGCTGCAAGCAGCTCTTTGGTTGCGACCACGCAAACATCCAGCCCCTTTCCGGTTCTCCGGCAAACGCTGCTGTTTACATGGGCGTCCTCAAGCCGGGTGACAAGGTCCTTGGCCTCAAGCTCGACCACGGTGGACACCTTTCTCACGGCCATCCGGTGAACTTCTCCGGTATGCTCTACAACTTCGTCCAGTACGAAGTGGATAAGGAAACTGGCCGCATCGACATGGACAAGGTCCGTGAAATCGCTCTTAAGGAAAAGCCCCGCATGATCCTCGCTGGCTTCTCTGCATACAGCCGCAACCTTGACTGGAAGAAGTTCAAGGAAATCGCCGACGAAGTTGGCGCTCTCACCATGGCTGACATTTCTCACGTTGCTGGCCTCATCGCTGGTAAGGCTATCGAATCTCCGGTTCCTTACTTCGATATCGTCACCACCACCACTCATAAGACTCTCCGCGGTCCCCGTTCTGCAATCATCATGTGCAAGGACAAGATGATCAAGAAGATCGTCAAGGGCGAAGAAAAGGAAGTCTCCCTGCCCAAGGCAATCGACGCAGGTCTGTTCCCGGGTATGCAGGGTGGTCCCCACGACCACATCAACGCTGGTAAGGCAGTTGCATTCCTCGAAGCTCTCCAGCCGGAATTCCAGGCTTATGCCCAGAACATCATCAAGAACGCTAAGGCTATGGCCGACGAACTGATGAAGCTCGGTTACAAGATCATTTCCGATGGTACCGACAACCACCTCATGGTTGTGGACATGACTTCCAAGGGTATCGGTGGTAAGGATGCCGAAGTCGCAATGGAAAAGGTTGGCATCTCCTGCAGCCGTTCTACCATTCCGTTCGACACTCGTAAGCCCATGGATCCGTCCGGCGTACGTCTTGGCACTGCAGCCATCACTACCCGTGGCTTCGACGAAAATGATTCCCGCTTGGTTGCTCAGATCATCGACCGTTGCATCCAGAACAAGGACAACGAAGAAGGCCTGAAGGCTATCCGTCAGGAAATCATCGAACTCTGCAAGAAGCACCCGCTTTATAAGTAAGGCAAGCTTCGCGCGAAGAGCGCTAGTAAGCGCTAAAAAGACCGTCGGAACAAACCGGCGGTTTTTTATTGTACTTTTGTATCACGACTATTGACTTTGCATGATACAAAAGTTAAATTAAGTGATATAAAGACAAAAGGGGTTGGAGGTTTTTTATGAACGTGCTTAAAATATTGATTCCGTTTTCAGTAGTGGCAGCCTTGTTGGCTTGCTCCGATGATGCTACGTCTAATGCTACGGAGAATAAAGAAGATCCTTCTTCTCTGGAGGACGTGTCTTCGGCTGATGATGTTTCGTCATCAAGCGTCTCGGATGAGGCTGTTGTATCAAGTTCTTTGGAGTCGCAGCTTTCTTCGTCTTCTGTAGTTCCTGATACGGCGCGTTTTGATGCCGATGGAAAAATAGGGGAGTTTACAGATTCTCGTGACGGTCATGTCTATAAGATTGTAAAAATCGGTGATCAGGTTTGGATGGCTGAAAATTTAGAGTTTGGCCGCTCTAAAAAAAATCCGGGATATTCCTGGGCGGAGGCAATGGATTCTTCCTCGACGGGATGCGGTAATGGCAAGTTCATTGTGGATGGCCAGGAGTTTAGTGCTTGTCCTGTTCCAAAGCCTGTTCAGGGCATTTGCCCTGCGGGTTGGCATTTGCCTTCTGTTGAAGAATATGAAACACTGATTGATTTTGTGGGTGGCGCTTCTGTAGCTGGAGAAAAACTGAAATCCACATCTGGATGGAATGGTGTTGGAAATGGTACCGACGCCTACGGCTTCAATGCGCTGCCATCCCCGTACAATCGCTTTGCAACGTCTGATGTAAAAAATAATGGAGACGTGGTTTATGTAGAGCTGAGCCATGAGAGTCGTTGGGCCAAATTATGGAGTGGAGACAGAAAATTCTTCAAGGATTTCTCTGTTCGCTGCGTCATGGGGCAAGGACATGATGCTTCTGATATTGTCATTCCTGAAATACCTAAGGAAACCTATACCGGCGATTACGGAACTTTTGTGGATTCGCGCGATGGCAGAACGTACAAGACAGTAGAAATCGGAAATCAAACATGGATGGCTGAAAATCTGAATTACATCTACGACGAAGAGCTAAGTTATGGGTGTACCGTGGGCGAGGGCGTAGATTGCAATGGTAATGGACTTTATTACTCCTACGATGAGGCTTTGGACTCAAAAAGAACGAATTGCTCTGTTGAAAATTTGACAGGGGAAGATTTCTTTACAAATTGTGGCGTAGCCTTGCCCATGCAGGGAATTTGTCCCGACGGTTGGCACTTGCCTTCCAAAGAGGAGTGGATGACCCTTGTTGCCTATGTGACGGGATACGAGTCCGGTGAAATGCTTCATGGAAGTAAGGATGCTGGCTATTTGCTGAAAACGTCAAAGGAATGGCCCGTTGGCTCTATGGGTATCAATGCTTTTGGTTTCTCTGCGTTGCCTGTAGAAGATCAACGGGACAGAATCATTACAGGTTACGAAGACTCGTTTGAAGTTTGCTATTGGGCTGGGTCAATCAGCGATAATCTTCCCTGGTTTAGTCATGACTTTTTCTGCATCGATGGAAAATCTGCGTATGTAGGCACGTACATGGTTGATGGCGCAGCTGCTCCTGTTCGCTGCGTCAAGGGCGAAGGCAACATCAAGTGGCAAAAAGAATTGAACTCTTCCTCTTCCGCGGAAATTTCCTCTTCTAGCGTGAGTTACGGGCAATTGACGGATGAACGTGATGGCAACGTCTATAAGACGGTAAAGATTAATGACCGCGTCTGGATGGCTGAGAACTTGAAGTATAAGGTTGCTGATGGCAAAAGTTTCTGCAACTGCGGTGATACCTCATCTTGCGATGGCTGGGGCTTGCTCTATACGATGAATGCTGCAAAGGATTCTTCTCTTTGCCCTGTCGGCTGGCATGTTCCCTCAAAGACAGAAATGGATAAGCTTGTATATGAAGTAAATGGTTTTGGCAAAACTGATGTGATGCTGAGATCCAAGGATGGCTGGCGGACTGTTGCGGATAGCTATCTTCGCGGAACAGATGACTTTGGTTTTGGTGCTGTTCCTGCAGGAATTTTGTGGATGCCCATGGATGACTATTATGAGGAAACCTCATACTGTGGAACTCTTCCGGATGATGAAAGTGAATATGCCGCCTTCTGGACTTCCGATGGTTCGCTCATGGGTATTGCTGTTAACTATAATTCCGAAATGATAAAGTATACGGATCCAAGTGAACTTAATGAGGGCGAATTTGCGTTCTCCGTCCGTTGCGTCCAGAATGAGTAAAATTGTAAATACCAATTACGAAGTACGATTTACGAGATAGATAATCGTAGCGATGTCGCCTAACATTCTCTCATAATTCATAACTCATAATTCATAATTAAAAAACGTCTGTCAGCTTTAGCTGCCGGACGTTTTTTTTGGGTTTGTGCTGCAGTCTTTTCTATATTCTTCCCTATGGCTGCGATTTATCTAGAAAATGTTTCTTTTCGCTATCCGGGCGCTACTGCTGAAGCTCTCTCTCAGGTGAATCTTGAAATTCCAGAAGGAAGCTTCTTTGCGCTGCTGGGGCCCAATGGGGCCGGGAAGACAACTCTTCTTCGATTGCTTTGCGGTCGGTTTCCTTGTTTTAAGGGAAAAATTGAAATTGCCCAGGAGTTCCGTGGCAAGAATGGATTCCTTGATCCTTCCGTTTTTGGGGTGCTGCTTGAAAATCCGGGAATCTATCCCAGGCTTTCCATAGAAGAATACGTGGAATATTTTGCAGGATTCTATGGCTTTGGGGAGTCTGGCATCAGCCGAAAAAATGAGTTTAAGAAAAGAATTCGTGATCTGTCCAATAAGTTGGAATTGCCTGATTTAAGCACCAAGATGTCAGCCCTTTCTCTGGGAAATCGTCAGAAGGTTCAGCTTCTCCGTTCCATGGTACCATCTCCGAGGCTGTTAATTCTTGACGAGCCTGTTGCCAACCTGGATCCTGCATCCCGCGAGATGGTCTGGTCTTTGATTGCTGACTGGCGAAAAAACGAGGGCGGTACGGCCATTGTTTGTTCTCATATCCTTGCTGAAATGGAAAGCGAAGCCACCGACTATGCCATCATCGAACGCGGTCGCGTTTTGAAATCTGGAGCTGTCGCCTCCGCTATTGCGGCTGATTCTTCCAACGGAAATCGCTTTAGCCTGACTCTTGAAAAGGGCGTGTCGGAGGAACAGATTCTTCAGGCACTTTCTGCTGCAGGAATTGCGAACGCTTCTGTGCATGCCGCCAATAAGAACCTTTCTGACTTGTATCGCGAAACGGTAAACCGATAATCGGTTATAAGCCCGACAACCGGGTTGTTGCTATACCTTAAGCAAACTGTGGCTAGAATGTTTGGGACAGGTCGAAGGCGAATCTGCCTGTGGCGAAGTGTTCCAGGTCCCAGTTATCCAGATGTTTCTTGAAGGCATAATCCAGGCGGAATGTCAAGAACTGCCATTGGTAGCGAAGTCCAAGACCTAGACTTTCGTCGGTTTCCGGGGCGTAAATTTCGTCGACGTCAGTAACCTTGGCCCAGTCGTAGAATTGAACGATTTGCCAGTGTCTGGCGCTCTTCCATGGTAATGTCCAGCGGATTTCCTGATTAAATCGGAAGTAGGTGGGGGTAAGGCCAGTATTGATTATGGTTTCGCCTTCCTTTTCAGGATCCGGTTCTTCGTAGCTTGCGTAGATACTTCTGAATCGGTAACCACGTACCGACCTGGAACCGCCCTGATAGAACATGCGGGCATCGTCTTCAAGGGCCTTGGCAAAGAACTTGCCCGTGCTTCCGCTGAGAGCTCCGTTGAATGTCCAAAATAGCGGAATGTAGATGTTGGCTGTAAATTCTCCGTAGGAGTACGGGTCGCCGATCATGGTTAGGGAGTAAATGTCTCCATCCCAGTTTGTGCCGGCGCCAACAGTAGGTGCAAGACGGATTCCCTTTGTTGGATTGAAGTAGTCGTTGGTATAGTCGAAGGTCAGAGCGACTTCTCCCTTCAATTTGAACATTTCATCTGTAATTTTATTCACATATCGTGTATCCAGTGTACCACGGAATTTGATATGCTTGGTAATGCCGAAGGTAAGGTCGCCACGGTTAATGACTTCGTATCGCTCTTCAATGCTGTCGGGATATGCCGGCGGATTGATTTTTTCGTGATTTAGCGTGAGACGGTCTTCAAATCGGATAGCGGTGGGAATGAAGCTGAACGATGTTCCGAATAGCAACGGATTGGCGTAGCCTACGGATGCTTCCTGTTTATGTTGGGCAACAAGGGCGCTGGTTGAAAATTCATTGAACCGGCCGAAGAAATTTTTGTGTCGTGCATACACCTGGGCGCCAAATCCGTAGATCTCTTCATAGAAGAATCCGTATCGGTTTTCTCCAGGAATTCGCTCTGTCACGTTCATGTGAACGTCCGAAAGGCCGTCTTCTCTTAGGGAGTCGCTGAGCTTGATTTGTGTAAACAACTGCGTTGAGAACAGCTTTGACTTGAAGGAATTATACTGGTCTCCGTCAATGGTTTCGCCCTGCGGAATTCTCCAAAGGGACGATAGCCATGCCGTGTCGGTCAAACCGGCTTCGCTGATGGAATCGCTCTTGACGCTGGGCGTGACGGATCTCTTGCTGCTGCTGACCATGTTGCCCATCATTACCTTGGGTCCGGGCTCTACGGTAATCTCCACGTAAATCTTTTTGCGGGTCGTATCCAGCATTTCGATGGAAGAAACATAGGCATGCAGGAATCCTTGCTTGCGGTAGGCTCGCTGAATGTTCTGCAAGTCTTCGGAAATGTCGTCGTGATTGTAGAATCTGTCCTTGGATGTGTTCAGGCTGGTTTCGTCAATGTGAATCTTGCTGTCTTCGGGAACTTTAAGCTTGACGCCGTTAAAGCGGTAACGCTCACCGTCACGAATGTTAAAGTAATAGCCGCGGACGACACTGTCCTGGCTGATTCTGTCTCTATGTACGTCCAGGACGATATCAAGGCTGTAGTAGCCGCGGGAATAGTATAGAGATTTTATGTTCTCCAAGGACAGACGCATCAAGAAGTCTTGCTTGGTGGAGTCCATCTGGCCGAATTCTTCCGGAATGTCCAACTGTTCTTCCAGCTGGTACGAAGAGAATGCCTTATTTCCGCTAATGTCGATGTACCAAGGATGTTTGACACCCTCGTCTGCAAAAAGTATTGCGGTGAGTATGAAAAGGAGTCCTAGAATCTTTCTCATTTCTTATCCTCCTTTTCTTCATTAGGTTGGCTGTATACACTTTCGCATTTTCCTAACCCAAGAAGGCAAGGATTCCAGTAGCGGTAAGTGTAGTTTATGCCCACATTCTTTTCCATTCGGTTTTCGTTTCCGCCGGTTGTACCGGTATTGGTAAGATATTGCTTTTGGATTAGCAGAGCATTAAGGGATAGCGACGGAGAAATATGATTCTTGTGAGAATACTCAGCTTCCTGGAAAACGGGGAGCGTGTAGTTTACGCCGAACTGGAGTGCTTGATCGTAGGTGGGGTTTTCACTCTGGTCCTGGGTGTAGCCGAAAATAAGGCTGAGGTTGTTTACCCAGCGGTCAAGGGAAATGGGAACCTTTACGTAGCTCGAATCCTTGTCGCTTGAGGAGTTGTTTTCGAACAACATAACCTTCATGTCGATATCGCCGATGTAGTCACCGCCAAGGGTTTTGTTTGCCGTTGTGGAAATAACCTTACCGATGGCCTTTCCTGCAAGTTTGTTCCAGTCTGTAGCCTCGCCGGAGTCGTCTGCAATACAGCCCAGGAATATGTTATAGTAAATGGCTGCTGCGGAAGATTCTGTTCCGCAGTTAGAAGACGGCATTGGCTGCGGGTTGGTTATGGTACCTTGAATGTCAAGATTGATGGGGCAGGTTTCGTTTTCCTTTTCCTCGGTGTCATTACAGTAGGGCAGATTCTGGATACTGCTGACATCGATTACTCCGTGCTGCCAAGGAACGTCGTTCCAGGATATTTGGAATGCGTTCAAGTCAAACTGATAAATTTCCTTGACTCCGATAAAGCCGCTATTTGTGTTGGTAATATCGCCTCGCAGTAGCGGACGGTTTGTGCTTCCAAGAATCCAAATGTCTACAGTAAAGGGGAAGGTGGCGAAGGGGGTCACGATGGCGATAGAGTCTTTCTGTGTATCACTGATATGCAAAGAAAGATTGATGGGGCTTGCAGTAGAAAGCTTGGCTTCCTGCTGGGTCTCCTTCTGTCTGAGTTTTGCAATGGAGTTGTTTAGCAAGGTAAGGTACTTGTCCAATGCGGTGGGCGTAACCTCGATGTCGAATTCCTTGTAGTACGTTAGACGGTCTATGGAAAGGTTTCCGAAGATGGTGTTGTTCTTGATGATGCCTTCAGTACTGTGCGGAATGCTGAAACCTACATCCGCATGTCCAAGTGCATCGGCCTTACCGTAAATATCATGATTGAACTGATAGGTAATCTTGGGAATCTCTGCAGAAATCAACAGGGAATCAGCGTTGTCTTCCATGTGTCCGTTGATGTCTTCAAGAACAATGGAATGCTCATCCAGATCAATGGTGAACTGCTTCGACTTCACGTCGATTGCTTCAAGCATCAAGCTGTCTATGTTGAACTTGAGTGTAGCAAGGATGGACTCTCCACGTTTGTTGGTTGTGCTGGCTCGAGTTACGTTGAGTACTCCGTTTTCCACATTTCCTTCTAGGCTGAACGGTATCAGAAGATTCATCTTCGGGGGCTGGTACGTTGTGGAACTTGTCTTGAAGTTCGCCGAGATTCCATGAAGTCCCTTTCTTATGTCGGCTGTCAAATCCATATGTAAGTCAGTGTTCTTGATTTCACTGATGGTCTTAGGAATGTACCATGAACCATTGGCGTCGACGGTGCCCGTAAAGATAAGGTCGTTGTCGATGAAGCCTTCTGCCCAGAGGGTTCCACCGTTATCACTGCCGTGAGAGAAACTGACGTGGCGCTTGTCGTTGAAAATGTGATCCAAAATGACCTGGGTGTTTCCTGTCCATCCGCCACCGCCGATGTCTAGATAGGCGTTCAGCTCGGCCTTGTCACCTTCGGCGAAAATGTTCAATTTCTGAATGTTGAAAACGTTTGATGGAATGTTGGAAAATTCAATGTTAAAGAAGTTCAGGTTTCCGATAAGTCCCTGTCCTTCGTTGTATGCCAGTTCGCCGGTCAGCATACCGGAGGCGAAGGTCGTGTCTTGCAACGGTTCCAGAAGCAGAGGGATGCTGAAGTCCTTGGACGAGATCCAGGCGTTCAGGACCTGTATGGGCAAGAAGCTAGTTGGCTTGAATTCCGGATTGGAATCGTTGGGGATGATGAACGAACCATTTGCCATGACACTGTTCTTGTTATGGAATGCGTTCGCCTTGTCTACGAAAATGGTATCGCCGTTCTGCCTTACCACAAGATCTGCGGAGACATTGAACGCGTCAAGTTCACCATCGATGGTCACCTCGGCAAGACCGATGTTGTTGTCGAAGTCCTGGTGCCACTCACCGGTCACCTTTCCATTGATTTTTTCGTTGAACTTGAAGTTCGCAAAGGGGATGGTTGCTAGAACGGTGTGTTCTGCCTTCACGTCTAGTGTGATGGTGTCTCCAATGCCGATATAGGCGCTGGCCTTGCCTCCATTGCGCTGGGTTACGTTCCAGGAAGTGTGGGGGTGCGGGTCGTTCCACTTCACATCGCCGTCGAAGTCGAAAGTTTCTTTAGGAGTGTAGATGATGCCTTTACTGAAATCAATGCCCTTGGTGTTCAGTTCCAGATAGACTTCCAGGGAATCTGCAGTCATGTGGTAGGCGTAGGGGACTGTGTCGAACTTGGCCAGGACACGCAGCTTATGCAAGTCGAACGTGCCATAAAGCTTTGGATTGGTCGTGAATTCCAGGTTGCCGTGAGTCCAGTCTATGGCCCATGGCTCATAAGGGGAAATATCTCCTACGAAGTCGATGTACAGGGAATCCTCGAAATCTAAGGTTCCGGTTACGACAGATCCTTGTCGTGTTACCACGACTGCATCGATCTTGTTGCCGGTTTTGCGGGCCCCTTCGATTTCAAGATCCAGCGGCATCATCTGGGGGCCGAACAGGGCGTTCATGTTTTCCACTTGAACGTCGAATACACCATCCAGGTTTTTGTCAAAATCGCCTTCAATATGGATGGTTCCTCCTTCGTTGTTCTCCATGGTAATGTCAGTATGGAATTGTTCAGCGTCGCCCTTCAGCTTGATGGTGATGTCTTCGGGCTCCAGAGGCCATAGGGCGCCTACATGAGTTTGAACGGTTGCGTTGTACTGGGCGCTGTTCTTCTTGGTATCGACGGTTGCGTCTACGTCTACTTTCAGTTTACCGATGCCTGGCAGGGCTTCGGGCAGCTTGAAGGGCAGCCAGTCCTCGGGCGAGTTTACCGTAACCTTGGTACTTGTATTGACTACAGAAAGATTGTTCTTCGGTGCGTCTGCCTTGACTATGACAGAGTCCGTAGCTGTCTTAACCTTGGCATCAAGCTTCAGGTTTTCGCCCTCGAAGTCGGCTTCTAGATTGATCGCGGCGGGACTTATCAGGAAGTCGCCGGATACGGAATCGATTTTAAGTGCGGCGGCCTTTTGCCCCTGGCTCTTTATGTCTAGCTGGGAAACCTCCCAGTGCTTCCCGTCAGAAAGTTTGACGTTTGTTTGGGCTATATTGACATGGGCCGGCAGGTAGAACTTCATTTTTTCGGGAACTGCCGGGGTGAAACTGGAGTCGGGTTGCTCTTCCACCTTGGTAGAATCGCCTTGTGGAAGGCTTACATAGGCATCCACCGTGTCAACCTTGAACTCAATGCCCTTTACGTCGCCGAAAATGGTAATGTCCAGGCTCGGGTTGGTCACCTTGACTTCGGTGCTGTCCACGGAGACCCGGACGGAGTCGAAGCTGTGGGTCAACAGTCCGTCCATCTTGTGACCATAGGGGGTTATAGTCACGCCGTTGATGGTATGGGGGGTAGAAAGGATTCTTTCCACGAGTGCACGGCAAAACCAAGCGCCAAGAGCAATGGCGCTAACAACAACTGTTGCAATGACAGCTGTTCCTGCAAATGTGGAAATTCTACGTTTCACGTAATCAATAAGTTAGCAAAGATGCGTGTAACTCATTGATGCTCAATGAGTTACAGACGTCGTAAATGCGGCCGTTTCTTAGTGTTAGTGAACAAGTGTGTACTCCTGTTGTTCGATTTGATGTTTCTTTGGGGTTTTAGAACCATCAGAAATTCATTACTTGCTATATTCTGGGCGATTAATTCGCCTTTCAGGCTCTTTGGGAAAATTGAGGTTTCTATGACTTTACGCTCGGTAGTTCTTGCTGGCCTTTGCTCTGCAGGTGCTTTCTTGTTTTCTGGTTGCGATGGCTTTGGGGAAAAGGATTCGATCCTTGCTAAGATCAACGACGAGAAAGTTTTTCAGGAAGACGTCACCTATTATTACCAGAACAATGGAACAGCCCTTAAGGTAGAGAAGAATAAGTTCCTTTACGACAACTTTTATGCCAAGGCTGCTCTTGTTTCCAGGGCGTTGAAGGAATATCCCGACTTGAAGAAAGAGTGGGAAGACTACTATAAGGAAATTGACCCTCGCATTTTAACCATGGTGTACCAGCGTTTCTATGCCATGGAGAAGATGACCTATAGCGATGAGGAACTGCGTAACTTCTACTACGCAAACCGTAATCTGTTCCCTACGGATACCTTGGGCCAGTATGAGCTTATGCGAGGCGAGGCTGCCGCAGAATATTACCTCAACAGCCATAAGGATTCCCTGGATAAGTTCTTGGCAGAAATGCTGAAGAATGCCGGTGCTCCCAATGCCGACGATACCTTGGGACTTCGCAAGCGCTTTGTGCACATGCGACGTCAGGAAATCCGTACTGAATTGAGCGAAAATCTCCTGGAGAAAAACGGCATTCAGATCAATGAACTTCCCGCGGTTGATGGGGAGGCCTACTACAATTCCCATAAGTCGGAATACATGACTGTGCCGGGTTATGAACTGTATCATGTAGAGGGAACTGATTCCGCATCTCTTGCCGGGATGTTCAAGGAGGGAATCTCTCTGGAACAGTTCAAGCAGCTGGCTGCAACCAAGAGCAAGAATGCAAGTACGGCCAAGGACAGTGGGTACGTCGGCGTCGTGAAGAAGGATTTCTCCTTGCCCTATGGCATTGGCATGGTTCCGACCTTGTCCTTGGCTCTTGAAGGCAAGGATGCTGGCTTTGTAACAGGAGCACTCCGCTCTGAACCCACTGGAATCTTCCATCGTTTCTTCCTGGTCAGGAATGTTCCCGCTGAAGTCAAGCCTTATGACCGCGTTGCCGGTATGGTGAAGGCTGATGCTGCATCTGGAGCAATCTTTGAATTGGCTCCTGAATTTGTACTGGTTTCCAAGAATGGCAAGGCTTTGTTGACAGAAAAGGAACTGTTGGAATTCAAGGCTCGTAATTACGCCAGCTATGGCTACGACAGAAACTTCCATGACCGTTTGGTCAAGATGCTCGCCGACAACATGGCTTACGCCGATGCCGCCAGGGCCCTTGCACTCAACGAAACCGCAGACTACAGGGCTGTAGTTCGTAGCGCACGAATTGACTTCATTACCGAAAAGTACTTGGATCGCAAGCGTGGTCTTAAGGATGTGCCGGAAGATACTTTGAAGGCCTGGTACCAGCGTGTCGGTTCTCCCATCCATGTGGGTTACGACTATGAAAAGGCCAAGGATGACCTGCGTCTTATTGCCACATTCCCGAAGAATCTTTACGACCATCAGTACAACTTCGGCTACAGGGTGATCTATGCTGGAAAGACTTATGAACAAAGTATTCCTGCAATCTACCAGAAGCGCGGTGACGAATGGCTTAATTTGTACAGAGCCAGACTGAGTGCCGAGGCTTATAGCACAGCAAAGGTCTCCCTCTACGATAATTCCATTCCTGAATTCAAGCCGGAACTGCTGGCCGATGTCATGCTGTCTCGAGTAGACTCCCTTCACAAGGCTGGCAATCTGACTCCGTCTTACAACGGCTACCGCATGCTGATGTATGCCTACGCCGAGGATGACGAACTGTTCCAGAAGGTTGCCTACGAAATGGCTCAGATCCAGGCCGAAAATGAGGAGTTCCTGGATGCGGACGCAGAATACAACGCCTTCTACAAGATGTGGCCCCAGAATGAAAATGCGGAAAAGGCTCTCTTTAGCCGCGGTTTCATCTTGAACGAGAACCTGGGGATGAACGATGTCGCCCTGGAAGTTTTCAAGGAATTCAACGAAAAGTATCCCAACAGTGAACTGAAGGAGTCGGTGGACTGGCTTGTCAAGAACATCGAAACCAACGGAAAACTGGCGGAAGACCTGATGAAGAAGATTGAAAGTGCCGAATAGGAGTCTAAAACAGGCGTTTTTGGAATTCAATCTCGATCCGTCAGTCTAATGAATCTCGACTAAAAACCTATATTTAACTCACTCACAATAAAAGGTGGTATACCATGGAAATGACTTTCGCTATGATCAAGCCCAATGCCGTTAAGTCCGGTTTGGTTGGTCAGATTATTGCCCGTTACGAAGCTGCAGGCCTCTCTGTCTGCGCTATCAAGATGCATCAGATGTCCAAGAAGGACGCTCGCGGCTTCTACGCCGAACACGTCAAGAAGCCCTTCTTCCCGGAACTGGAAGCCTACATGACTAAGGGCCCGTCCGTGATGCTCGCTCTGGGTGGCGAAAATGCAATTGCCAAGGTTCGCGCTATCAATGGTGCTACCAATCCTGCTAAGGCAGAACCGGGTACCCTCCGTTACGACTTTGCTCCTTCCATGACCGAAAACGTTGTTCACAGCTCTGATAGCCCCAAGAGCGCAAAGCGTGAACTGGATTTCTGGTTCACCAAGAAGGAACGCTACGCCTACGAAGCTGCAAGCAAGAAGGCTTGCTGCATCCTCTAATGGCAGTTTAAGGTCTAAAAAAGAATTACAAACAAAAAAAGACCCCCTCAAGGAGACACAAAACAATGCAATGGATCATTAAGTACCTTACCTCTTCCATTGGTAAGAAACAGATCATGGGATGCTCTGGTGCGTTCCTCGCTCTGTTCATCCTCGTCCACATGTGCGGCAACCTCCAGTTGCTGAACTTTGATCAGTCTGCAGCACAGGCATCCTACAATGCCTATACTGAATTCCTGACCAGCTTCAACCCGCTCCACTTCCCGGTAAAGTTGATTTACCTCATGGAACTGGGCATGGTTGCTGCATTCGGTCTCCATATCGGTCTCGGCGTTTTGCTGAAGCTCGAAAACAAGAAGGCTCGTGGCGCTGTGGGTTACGAAGTCAACGCTCGCAAGGGTAACAAGTCCTTCGCTACCTTCACCATGATCTGGACCGGCCTTATCATTCTCGGCTTTGGCATCCAGCATCTCGCTAACCTCAAGTTCGGTGCTCACTACCTGTACCAAAACGCTGCCGGCGAAATCGTCCGAGACATGTGGCTCACCACCATCGACATGTTTGCTAACCCGGTTTGGACCGTGTTCTACCTGGTTGCCATGCTCGTTATCGGCATCCACCTGTTCCACGCCATCTCCTCTGCCTTCCAGACCCTCGGTCTTGCTCACCAGAAGTGGACTCCGGTTGTTGAAGTCCTCGGCATCGTGTACAGCATCGTGATTGCAGTTGGCTTTGCTATCGAAGCTGGTTTCTCCTGCTACATCGCTCACCAGCCGGAAACCGAAGCTCTCCGCGCCAAGTCTCATGAACTCCAGCAGCAGCTGGAACAGAAGAAGGCTGCTTCCGAAGCTAAGACTTCTTTCGTTGTTCCGTCTGTGGGCATCATTTCCACCAACGTTTAATGGAGACCATAACAAATGATTCTTGATTCTAAAATTCCTGGTGGTTCCATTTCCGAAAAGTGGACCAAGCATAAGTTTGAATTGAAGCTCGTGAACCCCGCCAACAAGCGTAAGTTCACCGTTCTCGTGGTGGGTACCGGTCTTGCTGGTGCATCCGCTGCAGCTTCCCTCGCAGAACTGGGCTACAATGTTAAGTCCTTCTGCATTCAGGACTCTCCCCGTCGTGCTCACTCCATTGCTGCCCAGGGTGGTATCAATGCTGCTAAGAGCTATAAGAACGATGGTGACTCCGTCTATCGTCTTTTCTACGATACCGTTAAGGGCGGTGACTTCCGCGCTCGCGAAGCCAACGTTCATCGTCTCGCCGAAAACTCCAACCTGATCATCGACCAGTGCGTCGCTCAGGGTGTTCCCTTCGGTCGTGAATACGGTGGCCTTCTGGACAACCGTTCCTTCGGTGGTACCCAGGTTTCTCGTACCTTCTACGCCCGCGGTCAGACCGGTCAGCAGCTCCTCCTCGGTGCATACCAGGCTCTCATGCGCCAGGTTGCAGCAGGCAAGGTAACTCTCCTTCCGCGTCGTGAAATGATGGACCTCGTGGTTGTCGACGGTAAGGCTCGCGGTATCATCGTTCGTAACCTCGTTACTGGCGAACTGGAAAGCCACGTTGGCGACGCAGTCTGCCTTTGCACCGGTGGTTATGGTAACGTCTACTACCTGTCCACCAACGCTCAGGGTTCCAACGTTACTGCAGCATTCCGCGCTTACAAGAAGGGTGCAGCATTTGCTAACCCCTGCTACACTCAGATTCACCCGACTTGCTTGCCCCGTCATGGAGACCTGCAGTCCAAGCTGACTTTGATGTCTGAATCTCTCCGTAACGATGGTCGTATTTGGGTTCCTCGTAAGCCCGGCGACAAGCGTTCTCCGGACCAGATTCCTGAAAACGAACGTTACTACTACCTCGAAGAAAAGTACCCCAGCTTCGGTAACCTCGTTCCTCGTGACGTGGCTTCCCGTAATGCTAAGCAGGTTTGCGACGCCGGCATGGGCGTAGGCAACACCGGCCTTGCAGTTTACCTGGACTTCGCCGACGCTATCAAGCGCATGGGCGTTGCAGGCGTTTCTGCTAAGTATGGTAACCTCTTCCAGATGTACGAAAAGATCGTTGACGAAGACCCGTACAAGGTTCCGATGCGCATCTTCCCGGCAATCCACTACACCATGGGTGGTCTGTGGGTTGACTACGATTTGATGTCCACCATCCCGGGCTGCTTCGTTCTCGGTGAAGCTAACTTCTCTGACCACGGTGCTAACCGTCTCGGCGCATCTGCTCTTATGCAGGGCCTTTCCGATGGTTACTTCGTGATTCCGTTCACCATCGGTGGCTACTTCGCAGGCACCAAGCTGGAAAAGGTTTCCGAATCTGATCCTGCTTTCGAAGACTGCAAGAAGCAGACCGCAGAAAAGATTTCCAAGCTCCTCTCCATCAAGGGGCACCGCACTGTTAACGATATCCATCGTCAGCTCGGTAACATCATGTGGGAATACGTTGGCATGGCCCGTAACAAGGCTGGCCTCGAAAAGGCTCTCCAGGAAATCCCCGCACTCCGCGAAGAATTCTACCAGAACGTCAATGTCGTCGGTTCCGAAGGTTCCTTCAACCAGAACCTGGAACGTGCCGGCCGTCTGGCTGACTTCCTCGAATTCGCAGAAGTCCTCACCCTCGACGCCCTCCACCGTGAAGAATCTTGCGGCGGTCACTTCCGTGAAGAAAGCCAGACCGAAGAAGGCGAAGCAAAGCGTGATGACGAAAACTTCTGCTACGTCGGTGCTTGGGAATACAAGGGCGACAATGTTAAGCCCGAACTCCACAAGGAACCGCTTACATTCGATAACGTCCACCTCGTTACTAGGAGCTACAAATAATGAGCAACGGCAACATGAATTTGACTTTGAAGATTTGGCGTCAGAAGGACTCCAAGACCAAGGGACAGTTCGAAACTGTCAAGATCAGCGACATTTCTCCCGACATGTCCTTCCTGGAAATGCTGGACATTGTCAACGAAGAACAGATGAAGCAGGGCAAGGAAGGCTTTGCATTCGACCACGACTGCCGCGAAGGCATTTGCGGTATGTGCTCTCTGGTCATCAACGGTATGCCCCATGGTCCCGACCACGGCATCACCACTTGCCAGCTGCACATGCGTAAGTTCAAGGATGGCGATACCATCGTGATCGAACCGTGGCGCGCTGCCGCATTCCCGGTTATCCGTGACTGCGCTGTGGACCGTTCCGCATTCGACCGCATCATCGCTGCTGGCGGCTACGTTTCCGTCAACACCGGTGCCGCTCCCGAAGCTTCCGTGATCCCCGTTCCCAAGGCTGATGCAGACCGCGCATTCGACGCTGCTGCTTGCGTTGGTTGCGGTGCTTGCGTTGCTGCATGTAAGAACGCTTCCGCTATGCTCTTCGTCTCTGCTAAGGTTTCTCACCTCAGCTTCTTGCCCCAGGGCAAGGTCGAAGCCAAGAAGCGCGTGCTCGCTATGGTGGCACAGATGGACAAGGAAGGCTTTGGTAACTGCACCAACCTTTACGAATGCCAGGCTGCTTGCCCGAAGGGTATCACCGTGGATTACATCGCCAAGATGAACCGCGAATACCTCATGGCAACCGCTACCTACGCTGAAAAGGTTTATGGTAAGGACTAATTAGTCCTCCCTAGCCTAAAAAGCTTAAAGAACTCCGTTCGGGTAAACTCCGGGCGGGGTTCTTTTTTTTGTGGGGTGTGATAATTAGTTGTTTTGCGTTGCTGGCAAAATAGGTGAAATTTTAGATATATTTGTATGTGACGTACGTCACGTGCCCATATGCTTTGCGGGCTGAACGGATGGTGTTGGAGGTTTGATTATGATGAAGAAGGTTTGCGGATTATTCGCTGGAATCGTGCTTGCGCTTGTGTGCGGCGGATTTGCGGGGTGCAGCGACGATGTGACATATCAACTGTCTGAAAATTGGATAAATGCCGAAGTTGTGGGGTTCATTGATGATTCGCTTGTAATGGTAGAGGATTACCGGTATTGGTATGAATTTAGAGAGTCGTGGAATGGCGCTTATTCTGAAGATTCTGGATGTGAAAATACGCGGCTTTGTGTTTACAATTATCGGGTTCAAGAGGATGGGCCAAGATCGTGTGATACCTCAATTGGTTACGCAGGTTATAGTGGGCAACTTACTGATTCTGTAGTTTGGTACGGAATTTTTGGTTCGCGCAGCTCGTTGCAATTGTGGAAAGTCGGCGAAAACGGTAGGAAACATTACAGCCTTGATGTCGTTAATGATGGGTGTGGCGTTGGCTTTGATGGTGCGCGTGCGCATGAGTGGCTTGATGGAAAGTTTATCGTAATCGGAAAACAGTCGCTGTCTGCGGGTAATGACAGTTGTCAGTATGCGGTATTGGATACTATGAAAAGAACGCTTACGTACAAACGGCTTGATGAAAACTTGAAGTGGATTCAGAAATGCGATGACGTAAGGGCGTGGGGCGAGGATGTGTATTGCTTACAAACGATTCCTAATGCTGATCAAATAGGGCATTTGTTGGTAAATGGCGTGGACCAAGGGATGTTGAAAATTAATGCCGCAATCGGTCCGTTTTGGGGGAATATGCTTGAGTTATGGAATAACTTATGTGAACTTTCTGATGAAGGAATATTGAAATGTTTGTCTGTTCGTTGGCTTGGTGGTACGGAAAAGGCGAAATTTGTCGATGAAAATGGAAATACAATTTATTTGGGAGAATGATTAAAACGAGGTTGGTTGAAAATGGAAAAACTGCTATTAATCGTGTTATCTTTTGCTATCGGAGGTTGGGCTATACCCAGGCCCATGGAATGTTTAACGAATTTTTTTGTTTTACATTTTTAACTACATTTACCATTGTAAATTTAAAGGAGTTACACAATGAAATTTTTCACAAAGATTGCAATGGTTGCCTGCTGTGCCGCCTTTTTGTTCGGCTGCAACGAACAGAAGAATGATAACGCAGCACAGGCTGACGAATCCCTGAACAAGGTGAAGGCTGCAGGCACTTTCGTGCTTGGCCTCGATGACTCTTTCCCGCCCATGGGCTTCCGCGACAAGGACAACAACATTGTGGGCTTTGACATTGACTTGGCTGCTGAAGTTTGCGCCCGTCTCGGTGTGACTCTCAAGACTCAGCCCATTTCCTGGGACGCCAAGGAACAGGAACTGAACACTGGCAAGATCGACTGCATCTGGAACGGTATGAGTGTTGACTCTGCCCGCGCTGCCGCCATGAACCTGAGCGACGCCTACCTCAAGAATCGCATGATCTTCTCCGTGAAGGACAAGGCTCTTGCTAACCTCGCTGCTCTCGCCGGCAAGAAGATTGCCGTGCAGAACGGTTCCACTGCCCAGAAGTTGCTCGAAGCTTCTGACGCTGGCAAGGCTGCCAAGGAAATCGTTCCCTTCGACGATAACCAGACCGCTATGATGGACCTGGACAAGGGCGGTGTTGACGCTGTATTCCTGGATGAAATCGTTGCCAAGTACTGGATCGCTTCTAATGCCAAGGATTTCGTGGTTCTTGAAGAAGGTCTCAGCGATGAAGTCTATGCTATCGGCTTCCGCAAGAAGGACCAGGCTCTCCGCGACGCCGTGAACGAAACCATCAAGGCAATGCAGGCCGATGGCAAGTTCGCTGAAATCCAGGCCAAGTGGTTCGGTAAGTAAAAAATGTCTGATTTAGCTACTCTTCTGCCTGTTCTTTGGGGCGGTTTCGTTACCACTCTAGAAATCTTTGGACTGACGCTGTTGTTCTCCATTCCGCTGGGACTCTTGGTCGCAGTGCTGAAGATGAGCAAGTACCGCGTTGTCCGTTATCCGGTGTCCTTCTACATTTCCGTGATGCGCGGTACACCGCTCTTGCTGCAGATTGTAGCTATCTACTTCGGTTCCTATTACCTGAGCGAGTATTCCGGCCTGGGAATTTCCTTTGACCGTTTCCCGGCGGTAGTGGCTGCATTCTCCATCAACTATGCGGCCTACTTTGCTGAAATTTTCCGCGGTGGCATTCAGGCTATTCCCAAGGGCCAGTACGAAGCGGCTACTATGCTTGGCTTGACCCGCGGCCAGACTTTCTTCCGCATTATCTTGCCTCAGGTTGTAAAGCAGGTTGTTCCTGCCAGCGCCAACGAAGTCATTACCTTGGTGAAGGATACGTCCCTGGCTCAGGTCATTGCCGTGACGGAACTTTTCTCTCTGGCTAAAAAGCAGCAGGCTGCCTACGCC
The DNA here is from genome assembly GCA_024398965.1 of Fibrobacter sp. Lineage (NCBI taxonomy): Bacteria > Pseudomonadati > Fibrobacterota > Fibrobacteria > Fibrobacterales > Fibrobacteraceae > Fibrobacter > Fibrobacter sp. The sequence goes on from JAKSIF010000007.1 coordinate 127,117, forward strand.
AGCATTTATCCGCTGTTTGTGGCTGGCGTGTTCTACTATATCGCAAACCTTTTGCTCAGTTGCCTTTTCGCCTACGTAGAAAAGAAACTGAACTATTATAAATGATACGTTTCGGTGTCATTCTGAACGAAGTGAAGAATCTAGGATAAAGGTTAAAGATGAGTATGAACGCTGTTTTGAAAGTAGAACACCTGAAGAAGTCCTTTGGCGATAATCATGTCCTTAAGGATATTTCCTTCGACCTGAAGGAAGGCGAAGTCCTTTCTATCATTGGCCCCTCTGGTAGCGGCAAGTCCACGCTTCTCCGCTGCATTACCCAGCTGGAAACCATGGATGCCGGTACGGTTTGCGTGAATGGCAAGGACATGGTTGTGGGCGTCGATAAGAAGGGTCTGGCCAAGTACGCTCCTGCAAGTGTGCTCCGCGAGATTCGCTTGTCTACAGGTCTTGTGTTCCAGAACTTCAATTTGTTCCCGCACTTGACCGTGCTCCAGAACCTGACCATTGCGCCTATTCGCGTTCTTGGTATGGATCGTGAAGAAGCCCGCAAACGTGGCCGCGAACTGCTTAAGCAGATGGGACTTGAAACCAAGGAAAAGGCTTACCCCTGTGAACTTTCCGGCGGCCAGCAGCAGCGCGTTTCCATTGCCCGCGCCTTGGCCATGCAGCCCAAGATTCTGTTCTTCGATGAACCCACCAGCGCCCTGGACCCGGAACTGACCGGCGAAGTGCTGAAGATTATCAAGGGCCTTGCCGACCAGAAGATGACCATGGTTATCGTGACCCATGAGATGGCCTTTGCCCGCGATGTTGCGAACAAGGTAATCTTTATGGACCAGGGCGTAATCGTGGAGCAGGGAACACCTGATTTTGTCTTCAACCAGTCCGGTAATGAGCGCTTAGCTAGCTTCCTGAGCCGATTTGCTCAAGGATAGTGAACACACGGGAAAATTTAAGAACCGCTTATCGCATAGTTGTAAAATCGGAAATGAAAAACGCCGGGGTCAAAACCTCGACGTTTTTTATTTTTAAGTGTTGTCTAACAACTAACGTGCCCGGGCGCTCCAGCGCTTTTTAAAGCGGGGCTCGTCCAGAACCTTTGCCCAGATGAAACCGCGACGGATTTCATCTTTGTTGAAATCACGGGTGTGGTTTCGATGTTCTGCCGTGGATAGGCAAGGGGCGCCGAGTTCCTCGGTTCCGTTATTGATTTGACCCGCCTGCTCACGGAGCTGTCGGGCACGTTCCTCAAGTTCGGCCAGTTCCTTCTGGTGTTTCAATTCAGCTTCGCGACGTGCTTTGAGGGCGGCTTCCTGAGTGGCTGCAGCCTGCTGTTCTTCCGCTTCGCGCTGTAATCGCTTGAAGTGGTTGCTCAGCTCTACCTTGTCGTGGACAAGAAGGTCGCAGTCGCCTTCGCCCATGTCGCGGCCGACGATGCGCTTTGCCTGAAGTTCGGCAAGAACCTGCTGGGCAATCCGCTCAGAGAAACCGAAAGCTTCCTGCAGCAGCTCAACACTTACGTATTCCCACTGGACAACGGATTCGGCGATTTCGCTGAAGGTGTATTCTCCGGGCTTTGCCGGCGTGACGACTGGCAGACCTTCGTCTTCCTCATCATCCTCTACTTCGGGAGATGGCGGAACGTAGGTACCCTGGGATGCATCTCGCTGGGCTTCCTCGAACTGGCGAATCAAATCCTGCAGATTGCGGCTAGGCTTGGGCTGGGCTTCGTCAAAGTCCTGCCCGGCCGAATCGCTGGGAATGTTTTTCGGCTGTTCCTGTTGTTTCTTTTTACCGGCAGCAACCTTCTTGATGACTATATCAAGAACGTATATGCCGATAAGAATGAGTAAACCTTCCATATGAGTTATTAGGTTATAGGTTAAAGGATAAAGGTTAAAGGATTGCTAATTTGAATTTCTTGATTTCGCAGACTTTAAGCCAGAAAGCATTTTGGCAATTTCTTCCGTTTTGCATTCAATGGATGTGAGTTGCTCTTTGGAAATGTAATTCAAAAGAGCAGCGATTTCCAATTGGCTTTGTGCTTCCATCAGAGATCCAAAACTTATTTCCAAAAAATGGATCGAATCTTTGGTAGACGTTCTGCCAGAGCCTTCTGCAATGTTTGATGTTACAGAAACTGCGGCTCGTTGAATTTGGTTTGTCAAAGCGAATTTCTCTGCAGTTGGAAATGTTGACGTAAGATTATATACGTCTATAACCCATTGCAAAGATTTTTGATAAACCTTAAGTTTCCTGTAGGCGAACATCTTTAACCTTTATCCTTTCTACTTTACGCTACTTGGCAGCTTCGCTGCCAGTCCCGATTTCCTTACGCATCTGGGTGTCGGCTTCGATGTTCTTCATGTTGTAATAGTCCATGACGCCGAGCTTTCCGTCGCGGAGGGCGGTTGCCATGGCCATAGGAATTTGGGCTTCGGCTTCAACCAGCTTAGCCTTCATCTGCATGACCTTGGCCTTCATTTCCTGTTCGGCGGCGAATGCCATGGCGCGGCGTTCTTCTGCCTTGGCCTGGGCGATCTTCTTGTCGGCTTCGGCACGGTCGGTTTCAAGGATTGCACCGATGTTCTGGCCAACGTCCACGTCGGCGATATCGATGGAGAGAATTTCGAATGCAGTACCTGCGTCGAGGCCGGAAGCAAGAACCTTCTTGGAAATCATGTTGGGGTTTTCGAGAACTTCCTTGTGGCTCTGTGCAGAACCGATGGAAGACACGATGCCTTCGCCAACACGGGCGATAACGGTTTCTTCACCTGCGCCACCCACCAGCTTCTGGATGCTTGCACGCACGGTAATACGGGTAACAGCGTGAAGCTGGATACCGTCAAGTGCCACAGCGGAAACCTTAGGAGTGGTAATGACCTTGGGGTTCACAGACATCTGCACGGCTTCCAGAACGTTACGGCCGGCAAGGTCGATAGCTGCAGCTTCCTTGAAGTCCAGCTTGATGTTTGCCTTGTTGGCGGCAATGAGGGCCTGGATTACGCGGAGAACGTTACCGCGGGAAAGGTAATGGGCTTCCAGCAGGTTGGTATCCACCGGGAGGCCTGCCTTGCAACTCAGAATGCGGGCTTCAACAATTACCTGGGGCGGTACCTTACGAAGGCGCATACCGATGAGCTGGAAAATGCTGACGTTTGCCCTGGAGAACAATGCCTGGAGCCAAAGGCTAAAGAACTTGCCAATAAAGGCGAGAAGGATGATGACGACGATGGCGGCAATGACAATGCCTACGGTAATGAGTGTTTCCATATTTATTCCTCGGGATAATTAAACTTGATTGACGATTGATGATTAAATGTGGGAAGTCTGCGCTAGCAGGCTGAAACGAAAATGTGCCCTTCTTGTATTGCGTCTACCTTTACGGTCTGGCCGGCTTCGATGATTTCGCCTCGAGTCTGGACATCCAAAAGCTTGACACTTCCGTCTTCCATCACAAAGCTGGCCTGGCCAACCGGGCGAAGGAACGTCTTTGCTGTACCCTGGTCTCCAACTTTTACATCGTTGATTGCTTCCGTGGGGGAGGCTGCAGATTCTAGGTCGGTCTTAAGCATGGGGGTCCATCCTTCGGGCAGCAGGGGAATCAGGTACTTGCTTGCCGCAATGGGGAATATCAATGCGATTCCCGCGCAGCACAGCATGTAGAACAATCCAAATAGCCAGGGCAATGCGTCGAAGGTTTCTTCCGCAGCCTCGGGTACATATTCAGGAATTTCTGCCGGATCGTAGCTGAAGGCAAGTGCGAGAATCATGCAGATGATGCCTCCCACGCCAAAGAGGAATGTGCCTGGCATTACGAATATTTCTACAAGGAACAGGGCTACACCTGCGATGAGTAGGATTGCAGGCATCATGCCATCAAGCTGGGGCGCGAACTGGCCCAGGAATACAATGGCAATGAGAATGATGCCGATAATGCCGAATACGCCAAAGCCAGGAGTCTTGAATTCGATGTAGAGAGCGCCGAATCCAAGAATCAAAAGAATGCCTGCAATGGCTGCAATGGCGCTGGCGATTTCTTCACCCAGGGTGGTTTCCACTTCGCTACGGCTCTTGATGGAAAGGGCTGTCTCGAATTCCTCGCGATCCTTGAAGGTTCCTTTGGAGAATCCAAGTTCCATGGCTTCCTTGTCGGTCATGGTCAGAAGTTCGCCTTCCTTCACAAGAATCTTGGGGGCTCCCCAGAAGTCGATGTCTTCCTTGCTGAGAACCTCGTATTTAGCGGCCTCGATAACCATGGTTGTGTCACGTTCGGTTTTCTTGCCCTTGTCCAAGGTCCGCTTCAATTCAAAAATTTCCAGTTCCGGTGTGACGAAGGCGGAACTGAGCAGTTCCGGGTAGCCGTTTTTCTGGGCTAGATTGCGGAACTTTGCGCGAAGGGGGGACTGGATCTTCTCGCCAACGATTTCCGGGGCGCCGCCGGCGCTTTGCAGAATGGGGGCGCAGTCACCGATGGTGGTGGCTTCCATCATATAAAGCTTGTTACAGGCGAGAGCAATGAGGGAGCCTGCGCTGATAGCTTTCTTCTTGACGAAGGCGATGGTTTCGGGGCCGCGGATGGCCATGATGGTGTCCACCAGGTCAAAGGCCGCGTCCAGGCGACCGCCGAAGGTGTTGATCTCGAAAATAATATGGGTTGGATTTTCTTTTAGGGCGTCTCCAATGGCGCGGGCGCAGAACTCATACATGGAAGGTTCCACGTCGCCTTCCAGCTTAATCCAGACTGCGTGCTTTTTTTCAATGGATTCTGAGACCTTGTTTTGCAAGGTATCCGCGATGCCCTGAACATTTGCAAATGCGAAAGCGGCAAGTACCGCCCAAAACACAAGAATTTTTGATAAAAACTTCATACCATCAATGTATAAAGTTTTTGCGTCAGTAGAGTGTCAAAATACGGGTTTTCAAACAAAAAAGGCCGCACATAATCTGTGCGTCCCTTTATCGTTTTTAATGTTGCGGATTTGATTGCTTACAAGCTTGCCAGAACCTGCAGCAGACGCTTCTTGGCGGGGCCGTCGTTCAGGGGCAGGAACAGCTCCTTGGCGAAGGACTTCATAAGCATCTTCTTGGCGGTTTCGGCGGGGATGCCGCGGCTGGTCAGGTAGAACATCTGGTCGGCGTCAAGTTCGCCACAGGTGTTGCCGTGGGTGCATTCCACGTCGTCGTGGTAGATCTTCAGTACCGGCTTTACGGAAACGCTGGATTCGTCACCCAGGAGAATGGAATTCACCAGCTGGCTGGAGTTTACCTGGCTGCATCCGTTACCCACGATGACGCTGCCGTCGTAGCTGACGTAGGACTTTTCGTCCAGCAGGTTGCGGGCGAACTGGGTACTTACGGTGTTGGGTGCGTTATGGCGGATGGTCAGGCGCTGGTGCTTGCTGGCAGAACCCTTCAACACGCTGAGTGAACGGTAATCGAAGTTGGCGCCTTCGCCGTTCAGGTCCACGTCGATGCTGATGCGGCCGATACCTGCGTCCTGTAGGATGTTGGAAAAGTGAACCGTAGAATTGGCGGCTTGCTTGATTACAAAATGGCGGAACTGCAAAGGCAAATCGTTTGCAGGGTTGGCAAAGAAGATTTCCAGCTCAGCGCCTTCTTCCACGTTAATGTCGAAGCGTTCGGCGGCAATTTCGTGCTCCACCTTGTTGTCCAGAATTTCCAGGGAGACCTTGGCGTTTTTACCGATGTTGAAAATGCTGTGACCGAAGTCGTCGCGGCTTTTGATGAGACCCATTTCGGTTTCGCCTGCGGCAAAATCCTTCTTCATGGCGGGAGCGGACTTTGCGATGGGCAGGAGGGCCGCGATGTCGGTTTCGGCGGCAATGCCGAAGTTTCCGCAGTTGGCGAGTGCGCTGTCGGCAGCGGTACCAGCGGCGGCACCATTAGCGGCGCAGTTACAATCAGCGTCCACTACAGAAGGAATTTTATTGACCGGGAAGAAACTCCACAGCTCGTTATTGCGCTTGGGCATGCCAAGGGCGTTGATGCGAGCCTGGGCGGCCTGTGCTAATTCAGAATTCATATAGCTCATGACAGCCTCAATTACTTTTCTTCGATCCAGTCGTAGCCCTGTTCTTCAAGCTTCAAGGCCAGTTCCGGGCCGCCGCTCAGAATAATCTTGCCGTGGCGCAGCACGTGAACGTAGGTGGGCTTGATGTAGTCCAGCAAGCGCTGGTAATGGGTCACGAGAATCACTGCCTTTTCGGGGCTCATGATGTGGTTGATGCCGTTTGCCACAATGCGGAGCGCATCAATGTCCAGGCCGGAGTCGGTTTCGTCCAAGAAGGAAACCTTGGGGTCGAGAATAGCCATTTGGAGGATTTCGTTACGCTTCTTTTCGCCGCCGGAGTAGCCTTCGTTGACGCCGCGGTCGCGGTAACGGTCGTCCATTTCCAAGAGTTGCATCTTTTCTTCGCAAAGCTTCTTGAAGTCCGCGTCGCTCATTTCCGGGAGGCCCAGGAAGTTACGCTTGGAGTTCAGGGCCATCTTCAGGAATTCCACGTTGTTCACGCCGGGAATTTCGGTGGGGTACTGGGTGCTGATGAACAGGCCGGAGTTGGCGCGTTCGCAGATTTCCATATCCAAGAGGTTCTTGCCGTCAAGCTCAACGACACCGTCGTTCATGGTGTAGGCGGGGTGGCCGGCGATCACCTTGGAAAGGGTGCTCTTGCCGCTTCCGTTAGGGCCCATGATGGCGTGGACTTCGCCGGGCTTTACTTCCAGGTTGATGCCCTTCAAAATCTGGGTGCCGTCTTCGATACTTGCCTTAAGATTCTTGATGCTTAACATTTTTTCCTCTTTATATTTAAACTCTTGTGCGGGCTGCGCGAACTTTATTGTGGGACCCTATTGCGCGGTGCCTAGAAGCCCATGTCGTCAGGCTCGTTAAATCCGCCGTCGTCGTAGGAGTACGCTTCTTCGTCGGGCGGCTCCTCATCGCTTGGAGGAATTTCTGAGCCGTCGGAAATAAAACCGTCTTCCATGCTTTCGGGCGGAACTTCCATCATTTCTGGAGGCATTTCGGGAACGTCCATGTCTTGTTCCTGCGCGAAGGAATTCTGCATGGCAGGCTTCTGTGAGGCGGGCATGGGGCTTGCCGGAACCGTGCTTGCGGGAGCCGAACTTGTTTGTGCTGAATAGGGCTGTCTATAGCTTGCGTACATGCCTTCTCCGAAGGCTGTTCCTTGGGAGGCTCCGGGAATGGCTGCCTGGAACATGATCAGTCTGGACTTGCTCTTGTTAACCTGGTCGATAAAGATGTTAATATCGATCTTGCCGGTGTTCAGCATAACGCTCAGCTTGTCGATTCCTTCCACGAATTTCAGCATCTGCATGCGGATGTTGACGCCGTCCTGGGAATCCAGCGGAATAAGCTTTTTCTGGCGGTCACAGACCTTAGAAGAAAGAACCGTCAGCGTCTGGTAGAATTCCTTGACTGCCTGCAGGTCGCTCCATTTTTCGTCGGGAAGTCCTTCGATGAAGACCTGTATCTCGGGCGATACGTTTTCGTAGAGCAGTTGCGGGGAGACATAGCCTGTTTCGGAATACAGCGCAATAATGCTGTTGACGAACTCGTCTACAATGGGGGATTCAAACATCTGGATGCCGCTGGTAGCCCATTCCATGTCAAAGTAGACTACGGCGTAGTTCATCAACGTGGGGGTTCGTAGCAGCAGGTTGGCAAAGCGAATCTCGATGGGGGAGATGGCGTGCCATGGTATGGTTGCCGCAGGTTCTACGGCAACGGTGCCGTTTTCCGGTACGGCCGGTTTCTTGCGCTCGGGCTTTAAGGCCTTTACTTGTGCCAAGGAACGGTCTGTGTTGAATCGCTCTGAAATCAGTTTCAGGTACTGGTTCTGCAGTTCGCGATCGGCGATGCTCTTGACCAGTGACTTTGTATAGTTGACGAAGTCGGCGCGGGTCTCGGGGCTTTGCAGGTTGCGCTGTCTTGCCAGGTAGCTCAACCAGTCTTCCGCCTGGGTCAGGGCTTGCTTGAAGGCGTCTGCGCCCTGTTCGTTTACGAAGTTGTCCGGGTCGATCTTGGTGCCGTCCGGTCGGGACAAGGCAAATACCTTGGGTGCGATTCCCTTGGGCAGTACAATCTCAAGGCTGCGCAAGGTTGCGTTCTGGCCGGCGGCATCGCCATCAAACACCAGATAGGCGGTCTTGGCGTAGCGGGCCAAAATGTTGGCGTGGGTCTCCGTCAGGGCGGTGCCGGATGCCGCCACCACGTTGGTAACTCCACCCTGGAAAAGGCTGATCATGTCGAAGTAGCCTTCCACGATAATGACCGCGTTCTCCTCGGCGATACTTCGACGGCTGTGGTAAAGCCCGAATAGAATGTCGCTCTTGTGGTAGGTGGCGGATTCCGGGCTGTTCATGTACTTGACGGGCTTGAAATTCGGATCCTTGTTGTCGCTGAGGTCACGGCCGCCGAATGCGACAATGACTCCGGACTGGTTCTGGATGGCGATCATCAGGCGGTCGCGGAACTTGTCGGAGATGCCTCCGTTTTCCTTTTCCTTGGCAAGGCCCGCCTTGACGCAGTCTGCAGGGGAGAATCCGTTCTTGACAGCGAATCCGATAAAACCTTCACGACCGGCAGGAGCGTAACCGATGTGGAACCGCTTGCGGGTCTCTTCCGTAATGTGGCGGCTGTTCAGGTAGGCCTGGGCCTTTTCGCTTAGGGTCAGCTGCTGTTCAAACCATTGGCAGGCCAGTTCGTTAAGCCTGCGGACCATGCCTCGTTCTTCCTGTTCCTCGGTATTTTCCTTGGAGTCCAGTTTCGGCAGGGCAAATCCAGTAAAGTTGGCAACCCATTCCACCGCTCCCTTGAAATCCATTTTCTCATGTTCCTGGACGAACTTAAATACATCGCCAGCAGCACCACAGGCAAAGCACTTGTAGATGCCTATGGTAGGGTTCACGTTCATTGACGGGGATCGGTCGTTATGGAATGGGCACACTCCAAGAAAACGTCCATTTCCGGAACGTTTCAACGGCACAAAATTCTCAATGACGGTTGCAATGTCCGCCTGAGATTTTAGCTGTTGGATGATTTCGTTAGAGTAAAATGCCACGGGCTAACAAGATAGAAAAATCCGGTTAGACCACGGCCTTGCTTTTCCATTTTCCGCTGCGCCAGCGGTAGTAATTGGCGATAGAACGGTAGAATTCATCGGCTGCCATGCCGAGCCAAAGACCGGGGAGGCCAAGGTCCAAAACGAAGGCGAGGAACAGGGCTGTGGCTACACCCAAAGTCCACATCATGCCACTCCCCACAATGGCGGGAAACTTGGAGTCTCCAGAAGCGCGGAGGGATGTTGTAATCACGAAGTTTACTGCCTTGAAGGGCTGTACCGCCACATCGCACCAAAGGCACATCTGGCCTAGGGCAATGACCTCGGGATTGTCCGTAAAGACGCCAATGAGGTGAGTACCGCAAAGTGCCATGATTACAGACAAAATAAGTCCGCTAATGCAGCTGATGAGAATGGTCTGGTGAACACGCTGGTCGGCGGTCTTGAATTCCTTTGCGCCCACCAGGTGGGCCACAAGAATCTGGTTTCCGTTACCGAGGCCGCTCCCGAGAATTACAGACAAGGCGGCGAAGTTCCCGGCGAATACTCGGGCGGTCATGGCCAGCGTTCCGATGTGTGCCACCATGGCGGTAATGAACACGTTGAACAGCTGAAAACTGATGGGTTCCGCTGCAGCAGGAAAACCGATGCGGATCCAGTCGGGAAGGATGATGCGGGAACGCTTCAGGTCGCGGCGGTGGGTCTTGTGCTGAGCCTTGTAGCGCAGTACACACCAGAGAATAGCGGAGGAAATCAACCAGGAAAGTGCAGTTGCCAGGCCAACGCCCTTGGCTCCCATCTTGGGAAGCCCAAAGAGGCCTTCCAGGAAGATGTAGTTCATGATGGCGTTGCTTACGATGGTGATGGTGTTTCCGATGAGGTTCCAGACCGTAAGACCGTGGGTTGCCACAAAGGCGGTAAGTGAAGACTGCAGGGCCCTGAATGCAAAGCCGAAGGCTACCACGGACATGAACTGCTGGGCGAACATGACCGGGTCTCCCTGAAGGCCCATCCACAGGGGGATCTTGCCGGACAGGGGGATGATGATGACGGTCAGAAGAACGCCCAGAAGAAGGCTTCCGAAAAGGACCATGGTCTGGGTGGAACGGGCGTGGCTGTTCTGCTCTGCCCCGATGTACTGGGAGGCAATGCTTGCGCCAGCCTGGGCGAACGCGTTAATGGCTGTGAACAGGGCGGCAAGGACGGGCATCAGGGCTCCAACGCCGGCGGCAGCCTCTTCGGAGGTGCGTGACAGGAACCAGCTGTCCATCATGGGCTGGATCATGTTCACGGCGAAGGTGAAAATCAGCGGCCATGAAAGGCTGAGCAGTGAGCGGTCTTTGACTTGTTTCCCTTGCATGGGCCCAATTTTAGCAATTTTGGGTAGGGCTTGTGCAGTGTATTTTCTGCTGTTTTGTTTTCGCCTGTATACGGAATGTTATGCCTGGTTACAGGACCTGAGACAGCTTCGAGATAATCTGCTCTACGTCGGTAAAGGCGCAGACAGGAAGGCTGATTGCCTTTTGTGAAGATTCCTCGGCTGCAGGTGTTTCTCCATGGCCCTGCTCCATGTTTTCAAAGCAACTCTGGCTGCTGAGGGTGGCAGGGTAGTGAATGCAGTAGGGAATGTCTGCCTTTTTCAGCTGTTCTATGAAACCCTCGCGATTGTCTACGAGGAGGGTATACTGTGCGTAGGTGCTGGTGTTGCCTGCTGCGGTGGTCTGGGGCTCGAATCCCAGGATGGCACTGAAAAACTGGTCGTACTTTAGGGCGTTCTGCCGGCGGACGTCTAGTTCCTGATCCAGGTGTCTGAGCTTCACCCTCAGGATGGCTGCCTGTAGGGCGTCCAGACGGCTGTTCATGCCGATAATCTGGTGTTGGTAGTGCCCTTTGCTGCCGTGGTTTGCCAACATCCGGATCTTTTCCTCCAGTTCTCCGTTGCTTGTAAACAGGGCGCCGCCGTCTCCGTAGCATCCCAGGGGCTTGGTGGGGTAAAAACTGGTGATGGCGATGTCGCCAAAGGAACAGGCGGGCGTTCCGCACTGGGTGGCGCCGAACGCCTGGGCGGAGTCCTCGATAATCCAGAGTCCGTTTTGGTCTGCAATTTCGCGAAGTTCCTTATAGGGGGCGCATTGTCCAAAGAGATTGACCGCGATAATGCCCTTGGTTCGGGGGCTGATCCGCTTTTTTACGCTGTCGGGGGAAATCTGCAATGTTCTGGGGTGGATATCCGCAAAAACGGGGGTGCCGCCTAGCAGTGCTACGCTTTCCGCCGGGGCGATAAAGGTGAAATCCGGGACGATGACCTGGTCGCCAGGCTTTAGACCCAACGCCATGAGTGCAATCGTCAGGGCGTCGGTGCCGCTTCCGCAGGTCACGGTCTTGACTGGTTTTGCCTCTTTTTTCCCTTTTTCTAGGTAGGCGGAAAGTTCTTTTTCTAGATTTTGAACCTGTAAACCGCCTATAAAGCAGCCGCTGTCCAGTACCTCTTTCTCGATTTTTTCGAGTTCTTCTCGGTAGGTATTTCGCTGTTCTGGCAGGTTTACGAAGGGAATCATGGATTAAAAAGTAGAAATTTTTAACCACCCCTTGAAATATTTCAAACTTTTACTAACTTTGAGCCAACATTTTTAAGTAGGTTTTCACCCGGAGATAATAAGGTGCCTCAACACAAATCTTGCAAAAAGCGTTTGCTTCAGGCCGAAAAGGCCAATGCCATGAACCGTTCTACCCGTTCCGCCATCCGTACCGCTCTCAAGGCTGTACGTTCTGCTTCCACCAAGGAAGAAGCCCTCAAGGTTATGCCGGAACTGTTTAGCATGTTGGACAAGGCTGCTGCAAAGCATCGCGCTGGCTTCTGCGCAAACCGCGCTGCCAACTACAAGGCTAAGGCCGCTAAGGTCATCAATAGCCTCGCTTAATTCTTAAGCGCAACTGCTAGTTGAAAAGATTGATGCCAGTACACGTATGTGTACTGGTGTTTTTCGCGTTCTTGGGAATGTGCTTGTTTTGAACTCCTGCCGCCAAAGAGGATCTTGCGACATCCTGAAGTTGCGACATCCTGAAGTTGCGTCATCTAGAAGCTGTGGCTTCAAAAAGTTGCGGCTTCAAAAGTTGTGATTTCTAGAAATTTCCTATTAGGCAAAATCTATTCCCAGTTGGATTGGAATTATGCCCTTTTGGGGCTGTTTTTTAGCTTTTTGGCGAAAAATGAGGGATTATTTTTACTAGATTAGGTCATATAAGAAATGTCAAGGATTAGTAATGTCTTCGATTAATTTTGCTACTCGTGAAATAAGTTGTAAGGTTGTTTATTATGGCCCGGGTCTTAGTGGTAAGACCACCAATTTGCAGGTGATCCACCAGAAGATGCCTCAGGACAAGCGTACCGACATGGTGTCCCTCGCTACTGAAGGTGACCGTACCTTGTTCTTCGACTTTTTGCCTTTGAACCTCGGTGATATCAAGGGCTTTAAGACTCGATTCCAGCTCTATACCGTGCCTGGTCAGGTTTACTATAACAGTACCCGTAAGTTGGTGCTTCGTGGTGTAGATGGCATCGTTTTTGTCGCAGACTCCCAGCGTTCCCGTCAGGCCGAAAATATTGAAAGTCTCCAGAACCTTCGTCAGAACCTCCAGGACTATGGCATGGATTTGGATGATATGCCGTTCGTTCTTCAATACAACAAGCGTGACATGGACAATGTCTTTACCTTGGATGAACTGAATGCGGAACTCAATCCCCGTGGAATTCCGTTCTTCCCGGCAACCGCCCATAATGGTAAGGGCGTGGTTACTACCCTCAAGACCATCGCCATGTTGGTGATTGAAAAGTTTAATGTGAAGCAGGGTTTCTTGCATCAGGCTGCTGCCAATGCAAACAATTCCGGCGTTCACGATGTTTCCTTGACTAAGGAAGGTGTTTCTGTTAAGGCCGCACCGGCTGTGCCGCCCCAGCCTGCTCAGCCTGCATCTCCGTTTAGGATGCCGTCCTTTGCTGCCAAGCCTCCTCAGGCCGGTGTCGCAGGTCAGCCTGCCGGTGCTGGTCTGTTCCAGAAGGGAGCTACGTCTTCCCCCTTCGGTCGCCCCCGTGCAGCTACGACAGTTCCTCGTATGCCGACCTTTGGTCGTGACGTCGCCAAGACCAATAACGAGGCCGATGACGAAATCGAATTGCGTCCGTACGTACCCAAGAAAAAGGACTAGTCTTTAGCAAGTTTAGGAGCATGCAATATGAGCGATTTTACCATTTATTCTGATGACGCTGAAAAGGTCCGCCGCCTTATGTCTGCCTACCAGGCAAGCGTTAAGGCCGAGTATATCGTGCTTTGCCATCGCGACGGTTCCATTATTGCCGAAGTTGGCTCCCTTGGTTTGGACGCCACTCCTCTTGCTGTGCTTAGCACTGCCTCCTTTGACTCTGCAAGTCAGGTGGGCCTGATGCTCGGAGGCGAAACGTTCAACTCCGTTTCTTACACCGGCGAGAACCGTTCCATCTACATTACTCCGGTGGACCAGGCCCTGCTGTTGGTCCAGATTTTCCCGGACTCCAAGCTTCCGAACCGTATCGACGACTTCAATCGTCTGCTGGTCGAAAAGCTTAGGGATGCGGTTCCTGCCTTTACCCAGAACACTAGCCGACTGGTTCGCTAGTCTGGTCTATCGGAGCGTCTGTGTCAAGACTTCCTCCGCTGCGTAACTTACGCAAGACGACGATCGTTGTTATCGCCGTTTTCCTTGGGTTTCTGATTCATAGACTTGTGGTCATTTACATGGGTGATGAAGTCATTCGTGATTCCGTGGATGCGGAACTGACCCTGGCACAAAGTGTTGTCTGTAGTCATATCGTTAATGGTTCTCCCTTCGGCGTAGACAGTGTCTTCGAAGAAGGTACCCGACTCTACTATTATTCTACGGTTTCATCTTCGGCACTGTTGGATGGTGATACCTTGATGCATATCTGGTTCAATGGCCTTGATACGGTGCAAAAGTCCGTGTGCAGCCTGACCCAGGATATTTGCCATACCACCATCGTTCCCTCCTTGCTTAAGCCTGGTGAATGGAGCGTTGATCTCATTGCCGGTCGAAAGCTTTTGTCGACTCGGCAGTTTATTGTAGAACCTATCCATAGGTAAAGTTTATGTCCCGACATCTTGGTTTGGGACTTTTTTTACTTGCGGTCTATGCCTTCGGTATGGACGTGGATTCCTTGCCGGTTTGGAATCCGGCCATTCTAGCTCATGGCGGAGTAACTGCCGCGGAACCAGATACGGCTTCGAGAAGGGATTCCCTGGAAACCCACGGTTACAAGACCATGCAGATTACGGTGGGCGACGGCGGGACCCAGGTAGACCAGGAACTTCGCCTTTCCATACAAGGTAAACTTACCGATAGCGTTTATATTGACGCCTTACTTTCGGATGTGGGCCGACGCGCGGGAGACCAGACTACGGCGACCCTTCGGGAGGTTGACCAGATTTATTTCAGGGTGGAATCCCCTAACGCGTTCTTGCATCTGGGTGACTTGACCTGGGTCGATGAATCTATGGGGCTGTATTCCATGGAACGAAGTTCCCTCGGCGCCATGGGTGGTGTCAGGGGAAATTTTGCAGGTGGATATTCCCAGGTTCGTGGCGTCGTGGGTACTGACGAAGTGGAACATTTTTCGCGGACGGTTAACGGAGTCAGCGGTCAGCAGGAAGGCTATGCCATGGATCCTTCCGGCGGCTACGTTGCCATTGTTCCTCATTCCGAAACGGTTTGGCTGAACGGACACAAGCTGCGCCGAGGCCTCGATTACCAGGTGAACTACGCTGGCGGTCTTCTTGACTTCAAGGGCTCCGTTGTTCCTTCTTTCGATGATGAAATCCGCGTGGAGTACGACGCTTACGAGAACGACAACATCTTTACCTTGTATGGAGCCGCCGCCAGCTATAGGCATCCTAACCTGTACCTGGACATTTCTGGTTTTCGCCTGGAAAATGATGTGGATCGCATGAAACGCGGAACCTGGACCGACGAGGATTATGCCCTACTGAAGTCCGACAAGGGCGAAGCTTTTGTTCGCGATGATTCCCTTGGTGCTTTGAACAGGCCCAAGCGCTATGAACGTTTTGGCGCCCGCATGCAGCTTCAGCAGAATAACCAGTTCTACGGGGATGTAGAAATCGCGATGAACCGTGAGGATTCCAATACGGTGGCAGACAAGGTGGACGGCCCTCAGGGAAAGGCTGCCCGATGGTTTGTAACCACAGACTCTACAAGGGATCTGAAGCATTTCCCCTTGGCGATGTCCGTCTATGGAAATCGTGTGGAGCAGGGCTTTGACATACTTGAAAATCCTGGTTCCGACATGGACTGGAATACCTACGGATTGCGGGATGACTGGGATTTGGCCTATGGGGACAGCGCGTTTATGGATGATGACTTGCTTCATGACGAATTTGCCTTGAGAATGCGTCTTGGCGCAGGCTGGTTCGCCGGAGCCTCCTGGGGTTATCGCCGCAATGAGGACGAATCCTGGAATTCCTCGAGAGGAGACATTTCCTTGACTCACAGGAATTCCGCTGCGGTAAGCCAAATTGACCTGATTCGGGTTGCAAGCCAGCAGAACCAAACTATGGAACGTTACCAGGCTACCGCCCGATCCGAATTCCTCCAGGGTTTTATTCGACCCTTCGGGAATGGCGACATCCGGTACACGCAAATCGATGATGATTCCCGCCAGGATGAGGTTGTCTACGGCCGCTCAAACGGTGGGGTAGGGTTCTTCTTTGACCGCGGTGAAATTCGAGAATCTGCCGGCGGCCGCTTTGCCAAACATCGGGGGGATTCCTATGGCGATGACTGGTCGGACTCCCTGAAGGCGGCAACTTGGCAACAGCAGGTTACTTGGAATAGCAGGTTTTTCACCGTAGAGCATCTTCTGCAGTACGAACATGTCCGTCGGGATTCCTCTGATGACGAAAGCAGCTGGCTTGGGAACTTGAATAGCCGTTTCGGTTCCGAGAATGCGGGCTTCCACGGGACGGTCGCCTACAAGCTGGGCCTTACAGAGGAACAGATCTATACGCCCATCTACAAGCAGGTGGCGCCTGGTACCGGTGACGTCAGGTACGATAGCCTTACCGCTTCCTACATCGAGGGCGTAGACAACGGTGACTTCGTTTACGAGGGCATGGGACGTAACGATTCCGTTGGCGCGGTCCGTGCATCGGAGGCTAGCTTCGGCACGGAACTTCGCTTGAATCCGGGCCTTGTTGCAGGCGTTCGTAACGGCATCCTCCGGGACATTACCTTGGGCGCGTCCTACGATGGGGAAGGTAGCGATACCACGGGCAAGACCTTGTATTTCCCGCCGGTAACGGTGGCTGAACTCCGTAAGATTACGTCGGGCCGCATCGCCGTCGGTGGCCTTGTGGATTGGCAGCATCCTTCGGGCGCTTCCCTTGCCTATAAGCCGGTCGCGGAGTACATCAAGCGACTTTCCTCCATATCCTACTTCGAGACCACCTTGTCTCACGAAATCGATGGCGGGTACCACATCAATATGGATCATTTCGTTGGGGCGGATTTCCTGACTCAGGACGTGGAACTTTCCGCCCTCCAGAAATGGAACTGGAATATCTACGATGGATCTCTCAGGTACCGCTTTGATTTTCTGGATGGATTCTTTGTGCAGCCTCTGGGCCGTTATCGCAACGGCTCCGGCTCCGACGATACCAACCTGGATTTTGACGCAAACCTTTGGGAAGCCGCACTACGACTGGGATACAACAAGTTGAACAAGGTGAATACCTACGGAAACTTCTCAGTTATTCAGGTGGATAAGGATGGCCTTATGGTTCCTTACCAGGTAATGAACGGCTACGGCGAAGGACGTACTTATAGGTTTGAATATTCCTTGTCTGTGGATATCAATGACTTTATTTCCCTTGGTGCTTACTATGTTATTCGATTTGGTAATTCCGAGGAAAATGTTTTCCAGAAACTGACCATGGAAGGGAAGGCGTATTTTTGACAATGAAGGATGAAGGATGAAGGATGAAGGATGAAGAATGAATGACTGATAACTGAAAACTGATAGCTGATAACTGATAACTAATAATGAATAAATGGTTTTGGACATACGTGGTTGTGCTTGTGACTTTTGTCGCAACAGTCTTTGCTTCCGAGGACTGTCGTGTTCAGCGTATTGTCTGGTCTGGGGATCATTCCGAGTCTGACGAGTCTGTGATGGCGCCCTTGGTTGGCGAACCATGTGAGGCCTGGAAAATCAGTGCGGCAAGATTGCAACGAGACTATGAGAATCACGGATTCCTTGGAGCAAAGGTTTCTGGTGAAATGGATTCTACGGGAACCCTGTTGCTGCAAGTAGAGCGTGGCGCCGCCTACGTATGGGCGGGGGCTGTGAATCTGGATTCCTCGGGAACCAAGCCGGAGGTTTTCCAGAAACTGAGCGGCCTTAAGACGGGTGACCTTGTTAGCCCGCAGGATCTTGAACGCTCCCAGCGGAAACTTGCGCGAATGGGCTATTACGAGCAGACTGCCGATGTAAAGATGTTCCGTGACCCGGCAAGGAACCGCATTGTTCCCGCGTTCCGCATGAAGTCGGCGGCCATGTCTGCGGCAGAAGTGCTGCTGACCTACTCCAGCGACGGAAACCAGTGGGAAGGCCTTGTGGACGTGAACCTATACAACATTCTGGGAACAGCAAGAGACCTGGAACTGGAGGGCTTTACCGGCGAGGAATCGCGACATCTGCAGGGAATGTACAAGGAACCCTGGATTTTCGGTACGGAATGGAACCTGCTGTTCCGCGGTTTCTTTGACGAAGATTCCTCGGAACGTGAAGCCTACGGGGAAGTGGGTGTTTCCCGCGATATTGGCTTTGACTTTAATGTGGCTGTATTCCTGGGCCTCTCAGAGACGGAAAAGCGAACTTCCTTTGAACTGTCCTACGTTTCGCTGGACCGTTTTGTACTGCCTCGCAGCGGCACCCGTCTGAAAACTTCCGTGGTATGGAACATGGACCGCCCGGATTCCCTGGATAATTACTTGAAGGTCCGCGGTTCCATATCTCATTATGTGCCTGTTTACGGAAACTGGATCGTTCGTGCCGGCGGTCAGGCGGGCGGAACCTTCGCCACGGATGCTGACCTTGCTCGAAACGATATGTTCGCCTTGGGCGGTATGGATGACTTCAAGGCCTTGGATTACCGCTTTATGCGAACTCGCGCTTATGGCTTTTCGGAATTCGCCTTGCTTTGGCAGGACGGTTATGACTTGAGTATCGAAGGATTCTACACGCCCGGCCTTTATCGCGCGCTTCGCCCTGGTCACGGCTGGAAACGTGAACAGGAATATGGCCTCGCCTTTACCCAGTATCGCAAGAACTGGAGCGTCAACTTCTACTATGCCCTTCGCAATGGCGAAAGCTACCTGGACGGAATTGTAGGTGTGGGCGTGAAAACGCTGTTCTAAAATTGGAAAAGAAAAAGGCTTGAGTTTTCCACTCAAGCCTTCTGCATACTCGAAGGTTGATAATATTAGAACCAGTAAGTTACAGTAAACTGCATCTGGTAGTTCTGAATATCGATTTCGTAAGAACCGAGGGGGCCGAGATCGATGTCGTCAAAGACATTGGTAAGACCGAGGATGTAGCGGAAGCCTACGTCAATGTTCGGGGAAACATCGTAGCCGAGGCCGAATACCAAGCTGAATTCAAAAGTATTCTTCTTGTACATGTCGTCGAGGCTGCTTGCTATGCTAGATGCTCCGTAGCCATAGTCATAGTCGTCCCAACCATAGTCGTCATCATCTTCATAGAGACCGCTGCTAGAAACATCCCAGGAGCCAGACAGGATTAGGGCAATCTGCGGACCAGCTTCTACGTAGAGGTTCATGACTGGGGTATAGTGGAAGAGAACGGGAACGTCAATGGCCCATGCGGTGTAAGAAACATCGTCGTTACCAACGCGACGCAAGTCTAAGGTGACTTCGGGAATTACAGATGCCTTTTCGGAAAGAGCAATCTTTGCTGCTGCGCCAGCGTTAAAACCAACGCTCATACCGCCGGTAGTGCCTTGTTCGGTACTCATCCAGTCGGTAAGGTTAATTGCTGCATGTCCACCAAACTGAATGTTCTGTGCGCTGGCGATAGATGCTACGCAGGTTGCTGCTACTAGAAGTTTCTTGAACATGAGTTCTCCTTGGTTGATTTGATAAGCAAAATATGATTGAAATGGGCTCTTCATCAATATGTGTGGGTGGCTTCGCCACCCTTTTTTGTTGACTTTCGCCTAAATTAAACAAAAAATGGCTCTTCATCAACATGTGTGGGTGGCTTCGCCACCCTTTTTTGTTGA